>NZ_JBYTAG010000001.1:200844-237597 GCF_058787995.1 Cupriavidus sp. FW305-27 | reverse complement strand
GGCAGGGGCGGCGTTAGGCGCTGGTTCGGCCTGAGGGGGTGGCGCAACCGGAGCGCTGCCCGCGCTCATGTCCTGCGGCACCGCAATCACCGTCTCCCCCCGATCCAGCGCCAGGCTGGACTCATCCGGGCCGACATCCACCGCGGCAGACGATGCCGCGCCGGCCGGCGGCGCGACCTCGGCCTCCGGCGTGGGCAGCGCCGGCCGACGCGGTGCCGGGCGCGGCGCCGGGGTCTCGCTGGCCTTGTCGCGCGTGAACAGCTGGCTGAACCAGCCGCGCAGCTGCGTTCCCAGCGATGCGAACAGGCTGGTCTCTTCGTGCTCGGCAAAGCGCGCGCGGCCGTCGACGATGCGCGAGCGCAGCGCGCGCTGGTAGAAGTCGCCCACCATCGGCAGCGCGCTGTGCGCGCCCTGGCCCCAGTAGTCGCTGCGCAGCGTGACGCGGCTGTCGTTGAAGCCGACCCAGGCGCCCGCCACCAGTTCCGGATGCATCAGGATGAACCAGCCGTCGGCATTGTCCTGGGTGGTGCCGGTCTTGCCGGCCACGTCGGCGCGGATGCCGAAGCGCGAGCGGATGCTGGCGCCGGTGCCGCGGTCGATCACGTCGCGCATCACGTCGAGCAGGGTTTGCGTGGTGGCGGCGGGCAGCGCGTGCTCGGCGCGCGCCGGCCGGAACACCTGCAGCACATTGCCCTGGCGGTCTTCAATGCGCGTCACCATGGTGGGCGCGATGTAGTCGCCGGCGTTGGCGATGGTGCCGTAGGCGGCCACCATCTCCTTGAGCGTGACCGGGCTGGTGCCCAGCGCCAGCGACGGCACCACGTCGAGCTGGCTGTCGCGCACGCCCATGTCGCGCGCCAGCCGCGCCACGCGCGTCGGCCCCACTTCGTGCATCAGCTGCGCGGTGATGGTGTTGCGCGAATAGACCAGGCCGTCGCGCAGCGTCATGGCGCGGCCGGTGGGGCGGCCTTCATCGGTGGGGCGCCAGACCTCGCCGCCAGCCAGTTCGATTTCCACCGGCTGGTCCACCAGCGTGTCGTCGGGGGTCTTGCCTTCTTCAAAGGCCGCGCCGTAGACAAAGGGCTTGAAGGTCGAGCCCGGCTGGCGGCGCGCCTGCTGCACGTGGTCGAACGCGTCCTGGGTGTAGTCGCGGCTGCCGACCCAGGCGCGGATCTCGCCGTTGCGCGGATCGATGGCCATGAAGCCCGCCTGGATGCGCGTCTTCTGCTGGTGCAGCGCGCGCATGAAGGCATGGTCGGACATCAGATGGCGCAGCGCCTCTTCCGGCGCGGTGCCGGCGGCGATGGCGGCACGGTACTCCGGGGTTTCGCGCACGAAGGCCTGCACCAGCGGCAGGTTGGCGGCCCAGCCCGCGCGCGGCGCCCAGGCCGCGTTGGCGATGGCCTGCAGCCGGTTGCCCTGCTGCACCACGGCCTGCGTGGCCATGGCCTGCAGGCGGGCGTCGATGGTGGTATGCACCACCAGGCCGTCGGCGTAGATGTCGTAGCCATTGCGGTCGGCCCAGCCGATCAGCCACTTGCGCAGCTGCTGCGCGAAATGTGGCGCGGGGCCTGGCGGCTCGGTCTGGCGCTCGAAGTCGATGCGCAGCGGGCGCTTCTTCAGCTGCTCGTAGCGCGCCGCATCCAGCTTGCCGCGCTTGACCATCTGGGCCAGCACGATATTGCGCCGGTCGAGCGCGCGCTCGGGGTTGAGCACCGGGTTGTAGTAGCTGTTGCCCTTGAGCATGCCGATCAGCGTGGCGCTCTGCAGCACGTCGAGCGAGCGCGCCGGGCGGTCGAAGTAGGTGCGCGCCGCCATCTCGATGCCGAACGCGTTGTACAGGAACGGCACGGTGTTGAGGTAGGTCTCGAGGATCTCGTCCTTGGTATAGAGCGCCTCGATCTTCAGCGCGGTGATGGCTTCCTTGAGCTTGCGCGTCAGCGTGGGCGCGCGGCCGATTTCATCGGGATAGAGGTTGCGGGCCAGCTGCTGGGTGATGGTGGACCCGCCCTGGCGGTCGCCGGAGAAGGTATGCACCGCGGCCGAGGCCAGCCTGCGCCAATCCAGCCCGTGGTGCTGGTAGAAGCGGTGGTCTTCGGTGGAGATCAGCGCAGCCACCACATTGGGTGAAATCTGCGACAGCGGCACCCAGTCGCGGTTGGCCCACTTGAACACCGCCAGCTCCTTGCCGTCGGCGGACAGCACCTGGGCCGGCTGCTCGGACTTGGCCTTGCGGATATCGCTGATGCCCGGCGTGAACGGGATCAGGACCAGCACATAGAGCAGGAGGGCCGCCGGGATGGCGGCCAGGCCCACCAGCACGCCGCGCCGCGTGGGGCGCAGCGACCCGGGCCGGGTCAGGCCGGCGCGTGCAAGGCGCGCGGCCATGCCTGACAGGCGTTGCTGGAGGGGGGCAGGCAATGAAGCCTGCAGCGAGGCGAGCAGCGGGGCAAGCCGGGTCTTGATCTCAGCCAGCCTCATGAGGCGAAGCGGTCGAGGCACAGGCACATGGCGGCACGGGGCACTGGCATTACCGTCGTCGGAAAAGCATGCATCGTACCAAAACGTTCCCCTTGGTTACAGGGAAAACCCCCATTTGGGGCTATCCGTCACTTCCTGCTACGAAGCATGGGTCACAAAGGTTACATATTGCGCCGCGACAATGCCGAGGCCGCAACTTGTGCGGACGATGCGCCGTTGCCGGGTTGCCCGGCTGGACCTGGTTGGCCTTGCCGACCCGGCCTGGGTCCGGCGCGGTGTCGTGCCTCAAACAGAACACAGAGAAATTACAGTGAAGAAAGCTCTCCTTGCAATGACGGCAGCAGTGGCCGCGTCGGCCGTATCCGGGGTGGCGTCGGCCCAGTCCGCGTCGAACGTGACGCTCTACGGCATCGTCGATGCCGGCGTCGAAGTGATCAGCCACGTGCCGGGCAGCAACGGCGCCCAGGGTACGGCAACGCGCCTGAACTCTGGCAACCTGTCCGGCTCGCGCTGGGGCCTGCGCGGCACCGAAGACCTGGGCGGCGACCTGAAGGGTATCTTCGTGCTGGAGAGCGGGTTCGACATCGATACCGGCACCTCGGGCCAGGGCAACCGCCTGTTCGGCCGCCAGGCCTACGTCGGCCTGCAGGGCGGCTGGGGCGCGGTCACGCTGGGCCGCCAGCAGAACGCGCTGTACGACCTGTTCGGCGCCTTCGACCCGATGGGCGTGGGCCCGCGCTACTCGCTGAACAGCGTTGACTCGGCCTTCAATGGCCGCGCCGACAACGCCATCAAGTACACCGGCAAGTTCGGCGGCCTGACCGCCACCGGCTTCTACAGCTTCGGTCGCGACAACAACGGCGAAGTCCCGGGCGAGCCCAAGGTCGCGCGCAACTTCGGCGGCGGCCTGTCGTACGCCGCGGGCGGCTTCTCGGTCGGCGCTGCCTACGACCAGTACCAGGGCGCCACCGTGACGTTGCAGGACCGTGCCGCCAAGCGCGCCGCGGTGGGTACGGCCTATGCCTTTGGCGGCGCCAAGGTGTTTGCCGGCTACCGCTGGCTGAAGGACGACGGCGTGTCGAGCGCCAGCGCCATTTCGACCCGCAGCAACGTGTACTGGGCTGGCGCGCAGTACCGCTTCACGCCTGCCTTCCAGCTGACCGGCGCGGCCTACTACAACGACACCCGCAATAGCGACGCGGATCCGTGGATGTTCGTGCTGTCGGCGGACTACTCGCTGTCCAAGCGTACGGATGTGTACCTGAATGTTGGGTACTCGAAGAACAAGTCGGGTTCGGCGCTGGGCCTGAATGGTGTTGGCACGGTGGTGGCTGGTGAGAACCAGACCGGTGCTACCGTTGGCCTGCGTCATCGCTTCTGAGCGTAACTGCCTGATGCCCGCCTGGCAGGTTGTGATGCCTGCATGGGCGGGCGCTTGACTGTCATATCGACACCTGCGGCTGGTATTGCGGGGGGTCGTTGGGCCGGTTGATTTGATCGGCCTCTTTTTCTCTGGTCTTCGCCCTTTGGTTGCGGGGTGTTCTTGTTGTTGCCAAGCGCGACATCGCGATATCCGGCGGCATGGCGATGACTACCGATACCCCGCCGCCCCGATAAACTGCCCAAACCTCTCACACCAAATCACCACCGCCCCATACCGTGCCGGATCCACGCCAGCCGGCAACGCCACGGTGAAGTTGCCAAAGGTCTTCAGCTCACCAACCTGCAGCGACCGGTCCTTGATCCGAAGGAAGGCCTCCTTGTTGTCGACAAACTCCGGCGCCAGGTAGATCCGATAGTCCGGCCCCGGCGCAACGCTGCCTTCAAAGGCAAGCGCCTGCGGCGAAACATGGAGTTGGCCGCTGGCCCAGTGCAGCGCGTCGCTGCCTGCCAAGTCCTTGCGGAAGGTGCCGGTGTAGCGCGACTGTTGTGATACAGCCTGCACTTGCTCGGCACTGGCACCGGCCTGCTCCGTCAGGATCGGCAGGACATAGATGCCCGCGGCAAAGCCCACGGCCAGCGCGGCAAGGTGGGTCAGCACAAGGATGGCGGACTTGCGGAGCGGGTTGGGCGGCATGTTTTTCTCCCGAAGGCATGAGGATGCGGGTATGTCGGCGCCGGGGTCGGATCCTGACAGATCTGTGGTGCCTTAGCACATTCGCAACGGTTTCACCAATCCAACACACGGAAGTGGTTATGATTTGGTAGTCGCCTAGTCGAGAAGCTGCCTATGACCCTCCACGTCACGATCCGCACCATCCGTACCGGCACGCTGCAATCCGCCCGCTATCAGGCGCGGGTTTATCTCACCACCGATGCCGAAGCCCTGCCGTTGCTTGCAACGGACTGGAGCGAGCGCGAGGCCGAAGCCTTCCGTACCGCGCAGTTCTGGGCGCAGCGCCACGCCTATGTGGTGTCTAATCCACGCGCCGGGACTTTCTACGGAGTTTCGTGCCGGCGCTGAAGCCGGCCCGCGGTTGGCGCGGTGCCCCCGCGTTGTGGCTGGCGGCCATCCTGGCCCTGGCCGGCTGCACCGCCGAAAGCGTCGTCGGCGTCCTGTCGGGCGGCCGCGATGGCTTGTGGCGCAACGTGCAGCAGCGCTGCCTTGGCAGTACCGCGGCGGCTCATCCCGATTGCGCGCAAGTGGATCGGTCCCAGGGACTGGTGCTCTACAAGGACGCGATCGGCAAGTCGCATTACCTGGTGATCCCGGCACGGACGATGACCGGCATCGACGACGCCAGAGCCTGGGACGGCGCAGGCGCCAACCCCTGGGCCTTCGGCTGGGCCGCGCGCGGCATCGTTGGCCGCTCGCTTGGCAAGGCCGTGCCCGACGACATGCTGGGCCTCGCGATCAATTCCCGCGCCTCGCGCAGCCAGGACCAGCTGCATATCCATCTCGATTGCATCAGCTCGGCCGCGCGCGCCGTGGTCAATGGCGCGGCCGGGCCGATCGGCACCGGCTGGACCACGCTGCGGCTCGAGGACAAGCCGGTGCGCGCGATCTTTGTGCCAGCCAGCGCGCCGGTGCTGGCGGTCGACCCTTTCCAGCTCGTGCGTGACGGCACCAAGGGGGGCGCCGCCGCAGCGCCGCCGGACCGCGGCATCTTTGTCACCTATGTGCGGGAGCGGCAGGGCGGGGCAGGCTTTGTCGTGATCGACCAGCCCGTCGACAGCGCGGCCGGCAGCAACGGCCACGCCAGCGATTTCCTGGACCGGCGCTGCCGGCTGGCTGAAGGCCTGGCGAGCGCGGCGGGCTGATCGGCGGCCCGCCCGCCGGGCCTTACTGCGCACGGGCGCCCGAAGCCGCAGGCGTTGCAACGGGCTTCGCGGGCGTTCCGCCGGGCTTGGCGGGCGGAATGCCGGGTGTCGCCAGCGCGTCCAGCGCCTTGGCCGCCGCCAGATGCTGCGGGATCATCAGCCCTTCACGCGCCGTTGCCACGGCAATCTGCGCGCCCTGGGCGCTGCCGCGGGCGACAAAGTCGCGCCCGTGGCGGTAGACCAGCCGCGTCAGCTCGGCCACTTCGGTATCGGACAGGTCCGGCCCGGTCACCAGGATCGCCGCCGTGGCGATGGTGCGCACCGGCGTGTGCAGGCCGGGATAGGTGCCCGGCGCGATGGTGGCGCGGAAATAGCCCGCCTTCTGCCCGACCATCGCGGTGATGACCCGTTCGTCCAGCGGCAGCAGCCGCAGCGGCATTTCGCCGAGCGCGTCGCGGATGCTGTCGGCCGGCACGCCGATCACCTGGATCACCGCGTCGACCTGCTTCTGGCGCAGCGCCACCAGCCCGGTGCCCAGCCCAACTTCCTCGGCCTTGAAGTCCTTGTCGGTCAGGCCATGCGCAGCCAGCACACGCAGCGCGGTCACGCGCGAGGCTGAGCCGCGCTCGCCCACGGCGATGCGCTTGCCGCGCAGCTCTGACACCGAGCGGGCGGGATCGGCGTCGCGCACCAGCACGTGCACGGGCTCGGGGTAGAGGCTGCCGATGGCGCGCAGCGAGGCTTGCGGGCCGTCGGCGGCAAACACGCCCTTGCCCTCGTAGGCTTCCAGCGCCGCATCGCCCTGCGCCAGCGCCACCGAGACCTTGCCGGCGCGCAGCAGCCGCAGGTTCTCTTCTCCGCCGTGCGTGACCAGCGGCATCGCGCGCACGCGTGCCCCGTCCACCAGCGCCTTCGCGAAGCGCAGGTACTGGCCGTGTTCGGCGCCGGCGGCAATGGCATAGCCCTCGTTGACCCGTGCCAGCCGCGCGCGGATGTTGGCGTGCGCGGTGGTCAGCTCCTGCTCGATCACGGCGCGCTGCGCCGGCGAGGCATCCTTCTGCACGGACTCGATCACCTTGCGCATCGCGTCCAGGATCGCCGCCGGGCCCCTTTGCGCATCGGTGGCGACGGTCGGGGCTTCAGCGGGGCGGTAGCCGGCCGGCAGCACGCCGACCCAGCGCTCGCCGTCGCGCCGGTACAGCGCCGTGCCATGCGCGCGGATGATGTCGCCGGCCTTGTTGCCGCCGCTGGTGATGCCGGTGATGCCGCGCGGGCCCGCGCCCAGCGCCGACACCAGCCCGGCCACGCCGGGCGAGTCCCAGGCGCCGAAGTCGTAGTCGCGCAGCAGTTTCAGTTCCGCATCGAAGTACACCACGCGGCGGGTTTCACCGGCCGGGGCCTTGGTGTCTGCCTGCGAGCCGCGCCGGTCCAGGCCGGCCAGTTCCACCGTGCCCGGCGGCAGCGCCTGCGCCAGCCGCTCGTTGATGCCGGCGCGGATGCCGTCGGCGGGCGGGCCGCCGCCGCAGCCTGCCAGCCAGGCGCTGGCCACCAAGGCAATGAGGAGGGTGAAGAGGGCGCGGCGCATGTCAGCCTCCGATCAGCGGCAACGCCAGCAGCATGGTCAGCACGAAGGCGTTCATCAGGTCGACGAAGAACGCGCCGGCCAGCGGCGTGATCAAATAGCTGGTGGGTGCCGGCCCGTAGCGGGACGTGATGGCGCGCATATTGGCCATGGCGGTGGCGGTCGACCCCATGTTGAAGCCGATAAAGGCGGCCGAGGTGACCGCAGCCTCGTAGTCACCCCCCATGAAGCGGAAGCACACCAGCACCACATACAGGATGATGAAGACCACCTGCATGGCGATGATCAGCAGGAAGGGGCCGGCGGACAGCGCCACCTCGGCCAGGTCCAGCGCCATCATGGTCATCACCAGGAACAGCGACAGGCAGATATTGGTGATCAGGTCGGTGGCGCGGTCGTCAAAGCGCACGCCGGCAAAGGGCAGCAGGTTGCGGATGGCGATGCCGAGCATCATGCACCACAGGAAGCCGGGGATGGTGATGGCGCCGGTGGGCATCTGCGCGGCGATCCAGCGCCCGCCGATCACCGCGGCCAGGATGCCGGCCAGCGAGGCCAGCGCGCCCACGGTGGTGATGGGGGAAACCGCGGCGGCTTCTTCCTCGGTGTCGCCGGCCTCGCGCGCGGTCGAGCGCAGCTTGTAGCGCGAGATCAGGTACTGCGCCACCGGGCCGCCGATGATGCCGCCCACAATCAGGCCGATGGTGGCCACTGTCATCGACAGGTCCATCACCGCCTGCAGGTTGTTGACCTCGGCAAAGCGCTCGGCATAGGCGGCGCCGGTGCCGTGGCCGCCCACCAGCGTGATCGAGCCGCTCACCAGCCCGAAGATGGGATGCAGGTCCAGCGTCCTGGCCATGGCCACGCCCACCACGTTCTGCACCAGGATGTAGGGCAGCAGGATGATGAGGAAGATCACCAGCGCCTTGCCGCCGCGCCTGAGCATGCGCAGGTCGGCGCAGAGCCCGACGCCGCCGAAGAACATCAGCAGCAGCACCGGCTTCATGCCGGGATCGATCACCACGCGGAAGTTCGCTGCCGCCAGCGCCACCGAGGCGATGATCGCGAACAGCAGGCCGCCGGTGACAGGGTCGGGAATGTTGTAGCGCGACAGCACGCCGACGCTGCGGTTGACCAGCGTGCCGATCAGCAGCACCACGACGGCAGTCAGCAGCGAGCCCAGCAGGTCGAGGTTCATCGGGGGCGTCCTGGCGGAGAGGGTTGCGGGGGTACCTTGCCATCGGGCGCCGCTGGCCGTGCCGGGGGTGCACTGGCCGCCGGCAATGCCTGACGGGGAGCATGCATCACTACGGGTTGTAGACGCGCGGGTGGAATAAGGCAAGGAAAGGTTGGGGGTGGGGCGCAGCGACTACCGGGCCGTGAATGCCGATGCCGTGCTCCCTCTCCCGCTTGCGGGAGAGGGGAGCGAACCCTCGCTCAGCGCGCCCGCAACGCGTCCACGATATTCATTCGCGCCGCCCGCACCGCCGGCAGGAATCCGCCCGCCAGCCCCATCACCATCGAGAACGCCAGCGTCTGCAGCGCGATAGCCGGGGTCAGGATGAAGCGGAACGAGAGGTCCGCGAAGGTCTGGAAGTTGGTGGTCGAGAACGACGCGAACTGCATCAGCGTGGCGCACGCAAGGCCCGCGATGCCGCCCACCAGCCCCAGCAGCGCGGCTTCGATCAGGAAGGCGGTCAGCACGTTGACGCGCTTGAAACCCAGCGCGCGCAGCGTGCCGATCTCCGCCACGCGGTTGGCCACCGAGGCGTACATGGTGATCATGGCGCCGATCATCGCCGCGACCGAAAAGATGGTGGACAGCGTGAAGCCGAGGATCTTGATAAAGCTGGACAGCGCCTTGGACTGGTCGCTGTAGAAGGCCTGCTCGCGCTTGGCCTCGTCGGCCAGCCGCGGGTCGACGTCGATATCGGTGCGAAAGCGGTCGAACAGCGCCGAATCCGCCAGCCGCACCACCATCGACGAATACGCATTGCGCCGGAACGACTGCATCAGCTGGTCCACGTCGCCCCAGATCTCGGAGTCGAAGCCGCTGCCGCCGGCGTCGAAGTGGCCGACCACGGTCCAGTCGCGCTGGGCAAAGCGCAGGTGCTCGCCGATCTGCACCCCGGCAAAGCCGCCGGCGATGCTGCTGCCGACGATGATCTCGGACGAGCCCGGCCGGAACATGCGTCCGGTCACCAGCCGCACCTGCGGGCGCAGGTCCATGCCCGGCGGCGAGATGCCGCGGATCACCACGTTGGACGGTTGCCCGGTGCTGGTCTTGGTAAGCGAGATCAGCACCACCGCCTCGCGCGAGGCCAGCGGCCGGCCAGCGCCGCTCATGGCCACGGCCGGGTGCATCTCCATGATGCCGGCTTGGTCGCGGTTGACCGAGCTCTGGATCTCGGTCTCGGCGCCCTTGCGGATCAGCACCACGTTGTTCTGCTCGCCGGTGGTGACCAGGGTCTTCTTCAGACCGGCGTCCAGCATCAGCATGGTGGCAAAGACGAACACCACCAGCGCCAGCCCGCCCGCGGTCAGCGCGGTGGTCAGGCGCCTGGCCCACAGGTTGCGCGCGATATAGGTCAGCGGGATCGCCACATCAGCCTCCGCGCGCTAGCCGATGGCCCGCAGGCCCTCGACGATGCGCACGCGCGCAGCCTGCACCGCCGGCACGATGCCGGCAAAGACGCCCACCGCCAGCGCGCAGGCCGCCTGCAGCTGCATGGTCTGGGGCGACACGGTGAAGACCGGGAACACGCCGCCAACGGCCTGCTTGAAGGCGCTTGCCACCGGCGGCGTCGCCAGCATGCCGAGCGCGCCGCCGGCCACGCAGATCGCCAGCGACTCGCCGAACACCAGCAGCGCCAGGAAGCCGGGGCCGAAGCCCAGCGCCTTGAGCGTGGCGTATTCCACGGTGCGCTCGCGTGCGCTCATCGCCATGGCATTGGCCATCACCGCCATGATGATCACGATCACCACGTAGGACACCACGCGGATCGCCGCGATGATCTGGTTGGACATGGCGACAAAGCCCAGCTGGAAGGCCTGCTCGGTCTCGGTCAGCGTCTCCGCCAGTGAATTGCGGAACACCGCATCGACATTGCGCGAGATCGCGGCGGTGTTGTCGGGGTTGTCCACGCCCAGCACAAAGACGCCGACCTGGTCGGCCTGGCGCGGGGTGCGCTTGCGCACGGTCTCGTTCAGGTATTCCCAGTGGAACACCATCTGGCGCGTGATGGTGCTCTCGTCGCGCCCTTCCATGATGCCGCGCACCACGAACTCCCAGGTGCCGGGGTAGATGGTGCCCTTGATCGGGACCACGTCGCCAAGCTTGAAGCCGAACTGGTCGGCCAGCTGGCGCCCGACCAGCGCGCCCTTGCGGTCGCGCTGGTAGTCGGCGCGCTGCTGGTCGGGCACGATGAATTCCGGATAGAGGTCGAGGTAGTTATCGGATACCGCGAACTGCGCGAAGAAGTTCTTGGGATCGCGGTAGACGCCGCCGAACCAGTTGGAGCGCGCCACCGAGGTCACGCCGTCGACGCCCCTGATGCGGCTTTCGTAGCTCAGCGGCAGCGGAAACACCAGCGAGATCGCATTGCGCGTGACCAGCCGCGCGCTGGATGCTGCAGACGCGCCCGCATACCAGGCATCGATCACCGTCTGCAGCAGCCCGAACGCCAGTACCGCGATCACCAGCCCGAACACCGTCAGCGTGGTGCGCAGCTTGTGCCGCAGCGCGTTGCGGGTGATCAGCTTGAGTGCGTACATGACGACTTAGGCAATCTCGCCACGGATCAACTCTCCCTTCTCCAGGTGCACCAGCGACCCGGCCGCGGCCGCGGCGTGGGCATCGTGCGTGACCATGATGATGGTCTTGCCGGCATCGGCATTGAGCCGCTGCATCATCGCCAGGATCTCGGCGGCGGAGGTGCGGTCGAGGTCGCCGGTGGGCTCGTCGGCGACGATCAGCGCGGGGTCGGTGATCAGCGCGCGCGCAATCGCCACGCGCTGCTGCTGGCCGCCCGACAGCTCCGACGGGTAGTGGCTCATGCGGTCGGCCAGGTTGACCATGTCCAGCACCAGTTCCACGCGCGCACGACGCTCCGCACGTGGCAGGCTGGTCAGCATCAGCGGCAGCTCCACGTTCTCGAACGCGGTCAGCACCGGCATCAGGTTATAGAACTGGAAGATAAAGCCGACATTGGCGGCGCGCCAGTCGGCCAGCTCGGCCTCCGGCAGCCGCGTGATGTCCAGCCCCGCCACTTGCAGCGTGCCGCTGTCGGGCCGGTCGATGCCGGCGATCAGGTTCAGCAGCGTGCTCTTGCCCGAGCCCGACGGTCCCATCAGCGCAACAAATTCGCCTTCGCCGATATCGAGCGAAATATCGGTCAGCACCGGCACGGTCTGCACGCCGCGCCGGTAGGATTTGGCGACGTGGCTGATCTGCACCAGCGGTGCTGCGCTCATGTGGTCCTCTCTACGGCTTGGCCACGGTGATGCGGTCGCCGTCGCCGAGATTGTCGGCCGGCGACAGCACCAGCACGTCGCCGGGCTTGACGCCCTGCACGGCCACCAGTTCGCCCAGCTTGTCGCCGGTCTTGACCTGCACCTCATGCGCACGGCCGTCCTTCACCACATAGGCCAGCTCCCGGCCCTGCCGCGTGACCACGGCGGCGGGCTGCACCGCCACCACCGGCTGGCGGTCCTGCGCCGAGGCGGTGCGCGACAGGAAGGCGATCTTGGCGCTCATGTCCGGCAGCACGCGCGCATCGCGGTCGACAAAGCGCACCTTGACCAGCACGGTGGCCTTGGAGCGGTCCACCGTCGGCACGATGCGCGACACTTGCCCCGCCAGCCGCAATCCCGGCAGCGCATCCAGCAGCAGCTCGCACGGCTGGTTGGCGCGGATCTTGCCGATATTGGATTCGGCGACATCGGCTTCCACCTCCAGCGTCTCCATGTCGGCGATGGTCACGATCGCGCCCTTGGTGTCGGCGGCGGCAGAGAAGGGCGTGATGTTGTCGCCCACGTTGGCATGCTTGACCAGCACCACGCCATCGAAGGGCGCGCGCACCACGGTCTGCTCCACCGCGACCTCGGCCGCGCGGGCATTGGCCTGGGCCGAGGCGATCGCCGCGCGCGAACTGTTGACCGAGGCCCGCGCCTTGTCAAAGCGCGCCACGTCGGCGTCGTACTGGGTGCGCGAGATGGCGTTCGGCACGATCAGGATCTTCGAGCGGCGCAGGTTCACCTCGGCGTCCTTCAGCTCGGCCTGCTGCAGCGCCAGGTTGGCCTGCGCCACCTGGACCTGTGCCTGGGCCTGCGCGAACGAGGCGGCGACGTCCTTGCTCTCCAGCCGTGCGATGATCTCGTCCTTCTTCACGCGCGAGCCTTCCAGCACGCCCAGCCATTCCAGCCGGCCCTGCGCCTTGGACGCGACCGCCGCCTTGCGCTGCGGCACGACATAGCCGGTGGCATTGAGCACGGTGAAATTCTGCGTGGGATAGGCGGAGGTGACGGTGGCGGTCTGCACCGCCTGCGGCCCGGCCAGCTTCATGGCGATGCCGGCCAGGGCCAGCACGGCCAGCGCGATCACTGCATAGCGCAGCCACCTGCGCCGGGGGCGGATGCCGGCGCCGGCCGCGGCGGCGCTCCGGTCGATTTTCAGCCTGGACAGGTCGTGGTCAGCCACTGCGCGCTTCCTCTCGCTGTGATGGGCGGGGCTCCCAGTATAGCGGCGAGTGAAAGGGTGTCCATTGCTTGCGAGAGGGGAGCAAACCGCTGGCGTGCGGGGGGAGGTCAATGCTCGGCTTCCACCGCCAGCTTCAGCTTTGCCAGCGCAAAATCCCATTGCCGCCCGATCGCTTCCAGCGACCGGCGCGCGGCTTCGACCTGGCCGGGCTCGAACTGCCACAGGCGCTCGCGGCCGGCGCGGCTGTCGCGCACCAGCCCGGCCTGCGCCAGCACCTGCAGGTGCTTGGTGACCGCCTGGCGCGTCATGGCGCTGCCCGCGGTCAGCTGCGCGATCGACAGCGCGCCGCCCGCGCACAGCGCTGCCACCAGCCGCAGCCGGGTTTCGTCGCCAAGCGCGGCGAAGACGGTCGCCGCATCGCGCAGTTCGAGCGCGGGCGGGGTTTCAGGCTGCGCCGCTGACATGCTTGCGGATGTTTTCCATCTGCCCGTCCCAGCCGCCGCTGTTCATGCGGAAGGCTTCCATGCGGCGTTCGGGCGGGATCTGGTCGAAGCCGGATTCGACCACGGTCAGCAGCGTGCCGCCTTCGGCTTCCTTCAACTCGAACACCACCAGCGTGGGCGGTTCGGCCGAATAGTCGCGGCCGCGCTCCATCGGCGCCGGATGCCAGCGCCAGGACAGCAGCCTCGGTGGTTCCATGCGCTCGACCTCTACGTCGAACTTCAGGTATTCATAACCGGGATAGGTGATGCTGCCCACGGCACGCTGGCCTGGGGCGAAGGTCACGCCGTCGAATTTCACGCCAAACCAGCTGCCGAAGGTGTCGGCGTCGGCCAGTGCATGCCAGACGCGTTCGATGGGGGCGGCCAGCAGGATGCTGCGCTCGATGCGGTCGGTGGATGAAGCCATGTCCGGTCTCCTTGTTCAGGCATGAATGGGCAACGTTGTGGTTGCATGTTAGGAGACCGGACGGGGAAGCGCAACCGAAAGGTTGCGAATGGCCTCAGTATGGTCAGAGATCCAGCACCAGCCGCTGGCCCTTGCAGCGCGACACGCACAGCATCATCGTCTTCTGCGCAGCCTTTTCGGCATCCGACAGGTACTGGTCGCGGTGATCGGCCTGCCCTTCCAGGATGGTGGTCTCGCAGGAGCCGCAGATGCCTTCGCGGCACATGCAGTCTACCTTGATGCCCGCCTTCTCGATGGCGCGCAGCAGCGGCTCGTCGGCGCCGACCTGCAGCGTCAGCCCGCTTTTCTGCAGCACGGCCTCGAAGGCGCCGCCGGTGGCGTCGACCTCGTTGCGGAACTGCTCGAAGTGGATGCGGCCCGCGTCCCAGCCCGCGGCGCGCGCGGCGTTGACCACGGCGTCGTTCAGCGGCGCCGGGCCGCAGACATAGACGTGCGTGTCGGCAGGCTGCGCGGCGATCAGCGCGGCGAGGTCGAGCATGGTGCCGCTGTCGCTCTCGTACAGGTGAAGCTGGCCGGGCTGCAGCGTGGCGGGCAGCACGTCCAGGAAGGCGGTGGAACGGGCGTTGCGGAAGCAGTAGTGCAGTTCGAACGCCGCGCCGCGCGCGGCCAGCGCCTGGATATGCGTCATGAACGGCGTGATGCCGATGCCGCCGGCGATCAGCAGGTGGCGGCCGGCGCCGTGGTCCAGGCTGAACAGGTTGCCGGGCGCGCCGATATGCAGTTCGTCGCCTTCGCCGACCTGCTCGTGCATATAGCGCGAGCCGCCGCGCGAAGCCTCTTCCAGCCGCACTGCGATCTGGTAGTGGCCGGGCTCGCCCAGCGTGCTGGTCAGCGAATAGGCGTTGCGCAGCCGGCCGCCGTCCATATGGACGACCACGTGGCTGCCGCTGTCGAAGGCGGGCAGCGCGCCGCCGTCGCAGGGTTGCAGGGTGAAGCGCTTGATGCCGGCGGCCAGCGGCTCGACGCGGCCGACGCGCACGCGGAGCGTGTCAGTCATGGCGGTACCTCGGAATTCAGGGAAAGCAGGGAAATCGGGAAGGGGGGCAGGCCGGCACCGGGCCGGCCTGCCGGAGCCGTCAGGTGATCACCGTCAGCCTGGCAGCGATCCACACCACCAGCCCGCCGACGACCAGCGCCACGTAGGGCAGCACGCCGGCGCGCGCATTGGGCAGCTCCATGTCGCGGCGCATCGACTCGGGGAAGCGGCCCTTGTCCTGGATGTAGTGGCGGTACACGAACACCGGCACGATCAGCAGCGCGGCGATCAGGCCGTTGCGCAGCGTGTGCTCGCCCTGGAAGTTGGCGCCGGCGCCGACGAAGGCCAGGTCGAAGAAGCCGAAGAACGCGCCCAGTGCCAGCAGCCAGTTCTTGCACTTGTACGGGCGGGCCCAGTCCGGGCGGTCCATGCGGTGGATCCAGCCCGACTGCAGGTTCAGGAACACGAAGATCATGTAGCAGACGTTGCTGATCGACAGCACCGCCATGTAGTTCGACATCAGCAGCAGGAACAGGTTGAACACCAGATCAGTCCACATCGCGCGCGTGGGCGAGCCGTGCTCGTTCACGTGCGAGAGGTAGCGCGGCAGCCAGCCGTCGACCGAGGCCTGGTACAGCGTGCGCGACGAACCCATCATCGAGGTCATCACGATCAGCAGGATCGCCAGCACCAGCATCACCACGATCACGTTGAACACCACCGCGCCGCCGCCGACGAACTTGGCCATGGCCGCGCCCACGCCGGAGCCGTCGACGATGGCCGGTTCCAGCATGCCCGACAGGCCCAGCGAGCCCTGGAAGGCGATCGGCACCGCGATGAACATGAACAGGCACAGCACGCCGGACCAGAAGATCGCCTTGAAGGTGTCCTTCTGCGGATCCTTGAACTCGCGGGTGTAGCAGACCGCGGTCTCGAAGCCGAAGGTCGACCAGCACGCCAGGAACATCGCGCCCATGGCGGTGCTGATGCCGGCGGCGTTCCAGCCGCCCAGCACCGGGGCGCCGGCGCCGTCATGGGTCAGCGGCAGCAGCGGCAGGAAGTTGGTGGACGGCATGTCGCCGGTGAACATCGGCACCAGCGCGATCAGCACCAGCGGCGTCAGCGAGGCAATGCCCAGGATGCGCTGCGTGGTGGCCGCGGCCGAGGCGCCGCTGTGCTGCAGCTTGAAGGTGACCAGCAGGAAGGCGGTGGCCAGGATGAAGGTGGAGTTCACCCGCAGCGTCAGGCCTTTGCTGACAAAGCCCAGGTCCACCAGTGTCAGTTGCCAGGTGTTGATGACCGAATCGGGCGGGAACAGCGCGCTCAGCATGTAGCCGGCGGCGAGGCTGGTGCCCAGCGCCAGCATCGGCGACCAGGCCACCCAGTTGCACCACACCGAGACCGGTGCGACAAACTTGCTGTAGCGCACCCAGCCGAGCGCGCCATACACCGAGGCGCCGCCGGATTTGTGCGGATACAGGCCCGAGATCTCGGCATAGACGAAGCACTGCGCAAAGCCGACCAGGATGGCGAGGATCCAGATCACCCAGGCCGGGTTGCCGATGGTGGCGGACACGCCGCCGATGGTGAAGAGCACGCCCGCGGGCACGCCGCTGGTGACCCAGAAGGCATCCTTCCAGGTCAGGGTGCGCTGCAGTTCATGCGATTGGGTTTGCTGCTGCGGTTGGGCGGGGGCGATCGGCGCCTGCGCGCCGATCGACAGCACGTCTTTCTGTGAATACACGATGTCTCCTTGCTTCCCGGGTTGCCGTTTATCTGGAGCTGCGCTCCGTCACGGTCTGCCGTCTGCGGTCTGGGTGGGTACGTTGCGGTACTGCCTGCCGGGGGTTACGACGGTCGGGAATGGCTGGCGGGGATTCTGGGGGCGTTTCTCATCCTTGTCTCCTGTTGTCATCCCGGGGTTGCCATGCGGCCCGTTACGGGTCTCAGGCTTTCGGGTTTCTTGTCGATTCACTGCAGGTTAAATATATTACCAATAGTGTTTCGGGGTGAGTATAGAAACGGCTGGGAGCCAAGGCAACGGAAGATTTGTATCGCCGTTGCCAAGCGTCCTGGCCGCCTCTTCGTTACTGCTGCACGGGCTGTCCCGGGCGCGGTCCGCCCAGCGTTTCCACCACCGCATGCCCCGCCCGCCGGTTGCGCCACCAGCCCAGCAGCGTCAGCCCCAGCCAGAAGCACTGGGTCAGGAACGACGCCAGGTTGAAGGCGCCGGTCAGCGAGATCAGGATGCAGCTCGGCCCGATCACGTTGAGGACGACGGCCAGCCTGCCGGTCGGGGATTTGTGCAGGACCTGCACGGCAAAATGCGCGGCAACGTAGGCGGCAACGCCGACAAGTCCGGTCGCGTCGGTAAGACCCAGGGAGGCCATGGTGGTAGGAAGCGGTAAAACAGCGGTTGAAGATTGCCGTCAGAACGTCTTGGTCACCGAGACCAGGAACGTGCTTTTCAGCGGGTTGGAAACGGACGGGTTGCCGGACGAATCCAGCGCCCCGGTGGTGTACTTGTCGTAGACGTCGGTACGCCCCCAGCCGCGGGTATAGGCGCCGGTCACGGTCCAGCTGCCCTCGAAGGCCTTGGACAGCGCCACGCGCACGTCGCGGAAGTTGTAGGCGGCAAAGTTGCGCACGCGCTCCTGGCCGTAATGCAGCAGCAGCGTGACGCCGTGGCCCAGGTCGAAGGTGCCGTTGATATCCAGGTAGCCGGAGCCGCGGCTGTGCAGGTCATTGCCGGCGAGCAGCGAGGCGCTGTTGTAGCCGAAGTAGTCGGGCGTATAGGTCAGCCAGTACTTGACGTTGAACCACTTGTACGTCAGCGACGCGACGGCTTCGCCGTAGTTGTACTTGGTCTGCGCGTACTGCAGTTTCGCGCCCGGGTACAGGTAGTAGTAGACCTGCCCGGCATAGGTGAAGTCGCCAATGGTGCCGGTGTAGCCGGCATACAGATCCCATTCGACGGTGCCGCCCTCGATGAACTTGTCGCTGATGCTCGACATCCACGTGCCCGCGGAAAAGCCGCTCGGGTGGGCGTAGTCGATGCCGCCCTGCACCGCAGGCCTGCCCCAGGTCTGGCGGAAGCCGCGCGATACGTATTGCGATGTCAGGGTCAGGTTGGCGCTCAGCGGCGCTGGCGATGCGGCCTCGGCCGGCGGCACGGTCGCCGTGACCTGCGGCACCGGCGCCACGGCCAGCCTGGTTTCGGCCTCGGCACTGGTCTGCGCCTGCGCGCTCAGCGCCTGGCACAGCAGCAGGGGCAGGGCGCCTTGCAGGGCCCGTCTTGAATCAAAGCATTTGCGCAGCATGGAAGTCTCCTCCTTGCAGCCGGTCTGGGTTTGTTCTGGGTAGCCGGCTTTGTGGTGTGGGTGCGCGGCGCGCCGACCGGACGCACGCTGCCCGCCGGGGACCGAAGTCCCGGCAGCACATGCGTCGGTCAGGGGTTCTGGCGGGAAGCCCGCGCGCCGCGCCGCCTGGTCAGGCGGGCATCGGCATCGGCATTCGCGCAGTGGCTGGCGGATGCCGCGCCGCGTCTGCCTGCGCCCCGCCGCGCGCGGTGGCGGCCTTGTAGTAAGGCGCCGTCGAGCGTTGCAGCGGTGCGCGGCCGCGGATCACGTCGGCCAGCTTCTCGGCCATCATGATGGTGGGCGCGTTCAGGTTGCCGGTGATGATCTTCGGCATGATCGAGGCATCGACCACGCGCAGGCCAGACAGCCCGTGCACGCGGCCCTGGTTGTCGACCACCGCCATCGGGTCGGAAGCGTCGCCCATCTTGCAGGTGCAGGACGGGTGCAGCGCGGTCTCGGCATGCTCGCGCACGAAGGCGTCGATCTCGGCATCGCTCTGGATCATCATGCCGGGCTTGATCTCGCGGCCGCGGAACTGGTCCATCGCCTGCTGGCCGATGATCTCGCGCGTCAGGCGCACCGCGGCGCGGAACTCGCGCCAGTCGACGTCGTGCGCCATGTAGTTGAACAGCAGGCGCGGCTTCACGCGCGGGTCGCGGCTGGCCAGCTTGACAAAGCCGGTGCTGGGCGAGCGCATCGAGCCCACGTGGCACTGGAAGCCATGCGACTGCACCGGGTTGCTGCCGTCGTAGTTCATCGCCAGCGGGATGAAGTGGTACTGCAGGTTGGGCCAGGCAAAGTCATCGCTGCTGCGGATAAAGCCGCCCGCCTCGAAGTGGTTGGAGGCCGCGGTGCCGGTGCCGCGCAGGTACCATTCGATGCCAATCGCGGGCTTGTTCCACCACTTCAGCGCCGGGTACAGCGATACGGGCTTGGTGCATTCGTACTGCAGGTACATCTCGAGGTGGTCCTGCAGGTTCTCGCCGACGCCCTTCAGGTCTGCCACCGACTCGATGCCAAATGCGCGCAGCTCGTCCGCATTGCCCACGCCCGAGCGCAGCAGCAGTTGCGGCGAGGCGATCGCGCCGTTGCTGACGATCACTTCCCGGCGCGCACGCGCTTCGCGCACATGGTCGCCCTGGATGTACGAGACGCCGATGGCGCGCTGGCCGGAGAACAGGATGCGGTCCGCCAGCGCGCGCGTATGCACGGTCAGGTTGGGCCGGTCCTTGGCCTGGTCCAGATAGGCCAGCGAGGTGCTACAGCGGCGCCCGCGCGCGGTGGTGGTGCGGTCCATCGGGCCGAAGCCTTCCTGCTTGTAGCCGTTCAGGTCATCGGTCTGGCCATAGCCGGCCTGCTCGCCGGCCTTGATAAAGGCGCGGAACAGCGGGCTGATATCGGCCTTGGGCGTGGTCACGTGCAGCGGGCCGTTGCCGCCGTGGTAGTCGTTGGCGCCCTTGTCATAGGTCTCGGCCTTGCGGAAATAGGGCAGGCAGTCGGCGTAGCTCCAGTTCTCCAGCGAACGGTTTTCGGCCCAGCCGTCGTAGTCCATCGCGTTGCCGCGGATATAGACCATGCCGTTGATCAGCGACGAACCGCCCAGCCCCTTGCCGCGGCCCTGCGTCATGCGCCGGTTGTTCATATGCGGCTCGGGCTCGGTCACGTAGGCCCAGTTATAGGTGGTGCCCTGCAGCGGATACGCCAGCGCGGCCGGCATCTGGGTGCGCCAGTCCAGGCGCCAGTCGGGGCCGCCCGCTTCCAGCAGCAGCACCGAGACATCGGCATCCTCGGTCAGCCGCGCGGCCAGCACGCAGCCGGCCGAGCCTGCGCCGACGATGATGTAGTCGTACTCATGGATTGCCTGCATGGTGCAATCTCCTTGTTTGCTTGACGCCGTGCGTGGCGGGCCGGGGGAGGGCCTGCCGCGCGCGCGATTGCGAAGTCAGCTGCGCTCAGGCGCCGAACCAGCCCATCGCCTTGGGGGCCAGGTTGATATAGCTGTGCTTGAGTTCGGTGTACTCGTCCAGGCCGATGCGGGCCAGCTCGCGGCCGATGCCGCTCGCCTTGTAGCCGCCCCACGGCGCTTCCGGGAAGTACGGGTGGTAGTCGTTGACCCACACCGTGCCGAAGCGCAGCCCGCGCGACATCCGGTTGGCCTTGTCCAGGTCGCGGGTCCAGACCGCGCCGGCCAGGCCGTACGGGGTGTCGTTGGCGGCACGCAGCACCTCTTCCTCGGAGCGGAAGCGCTCGGCCGTGATCACCGGCCCGAAAATCTCCTCCTTCGCAATTTTCATGTCTGCCGTCACGTCGGCCAGCAGCGTCGGTTCCAGCCAGTAGCCCGTCTTGAAGACGTCGCCAGCCGGCCGCTTGCCGCCGTGGACCAGCCGTGCACCCTCGGCAATGCCGGCCTGCACCATGCCCAGGATCTTCTCGTGCTGTTGCGCCGACTGCACCGGGCCCATCTGGGTCTCGCCGTGGAAGCCGTTGCCGATCACGATGCGCGGCAGGCGCTCGGCCAGCCGGCTGATGAATGCATCATAGATGCCGTCCTCGATCATCAGGCGCGAGCCGGCGGAGCAGACCTGCCCGGCGTGGAAGAACGCGGCATTGAGCGCGTAGTCGACCGCTGCGTCCAGGTCGGCATCGGCAAACACGATGTTCGGGTTCTTGCCGCCCAGCTCCAGGCCGATGCGCTTGAAGTTGCCGGTGGCGGCCTTCATGATGCTTTCGCCGGCATAGGCGCCGCCGGTGAAGGACACCAGGTCCACGTCCAGGCTCTCGGCCAGCTCGGCACCGACTTCGGCGCCGCCGGTCACCAGGTTGAACACGCCCGGCGGCAGGTCCAGCTCGGCCACCAGTTGCGTGAAGTGGTGCGTGGTCAGCGGCGTCAGGTTGCTGGGTTTGATCACCACGGTATTGCCGGCGCCCAGCGCGGGCGCGATCTTCCACGCGGCCTGCAGCAGCGGGTAGTTCCACGGCGTGATCAGGCCGCACACGCCAACCGGCTCGCGCAGGGTGCGGCTGATCACATGGTGCGGGGCTTCGTTGACGGCGCCCGACTCGGATGCGACCAGCCCCGCAAAGTAGCGGAAGGTGGCGGCGATATCGCCCATGTCGGTGCGGCTCTCGGTCAGCGTCTTGCCGGTGTTGAGCGACTCCAGTCGGGCGAGCTTCTCGGCATCGCGGTCAATCAGTTCGGCGATCTTGTTCAGCAGCCTGGCGCGGTCACGGATCGTCGTCTGGCGCCACGGGCCGTCGAAGGCCTTGCGCGCAGCGGCGATGGCCAGGCGCGCGTCGGCGCGGGTGGCTTCGGCTGCCTGGGCGATCACGGACTCGTCGGCCGGGCTCAGGATGGCGCGCGTGCCTTGGTCGATGGGCGACTGCCACTGGCCGTCGATATAGAGCTGGGTCAGGATCATTGCTGCGGTTCCGGTTCGGTGGTTCGTTTCAGGCGGCCAGGGCGTCGAGCACCATCTGCTGGAAGTGCTGCACGCCGTGCTCGCCGATGGCGGAGGTCTTGTCGTCGGTGACCAGTAGCGGGCCCTGCCCGTTGCGGTAGCCGCGCGACTTCAGGCCGCGCTGCACCGATTCGACGATGCTCAGGTCTTCGGGCTTGAGCACGTTCTTGTAGTACTCGATCAGTTGCTCCTGCTCGGCCGTGGGCGTGCTGTCGCGGAAGTAGAACTCGAAGTGCTGGATGGTGGTGTCGGCATCCACCGGGAACATGTAGAACACGCCGTAGTTGCCATCGCCCGGCAGCACGTTCAGCGTCACGTTGGGCCACAGCCAGTAGGCGGCGAAGTCGGTGTTGGGGGCGTCGCTGTCATAGGTGAAGGCGTCGCTGCCCGAGCGCGTCTGGCCGACCTGGCTGGTGTAGAGGCCGCGCACTTCGTGCTTGTAGGTCTCCATCCTGATCGACTCGACCAGCGCCGGGTGCGCGGTCTGGCAGTGCAGGCATTCCAGGTAGTTGTCGACCACCACCTTCCAGTTGGCCTTCATCTCGTAGGTGAGCTTGTGCGCGGGCACCAGCTTGTCGACATCCGGGCAGCGCGCACGGATCTCGTCGTTGAGGCCGCCTGCCAGCTCGGCCAGCGGTTTCGCGTCCATGTCCAGGTTGACGAAGACCAGGCCGCAGAATTCTTCCACGCGCACCGGCGTCAGGCCGGCGTTGTCCTTGCAGAAGCCCGGCACGTTCTCGGCGTTGCGCACGTGGATCAGCTTGCCGTCCAGGCCGAACGACCAGGCGTGATACGGGCAAGTGATCACGTTCTTGGCCTTGCCCGCGCCATCCGCAAACAGCTCATGGGCGCGGTGCGGGCAGACGTTGTAGAACGCGCGCAACACGCCGTCGCGGCCGCGCACCACGAACACGTTCTCGCCGGCCACTTTCACTGTGGCGTACTGGTTGTTCTCGGCCACCTGGCTCTTGTGCATCACACACACCCAGCTGCGCGCGAAGATGGTCTTCTTCTCCTGCTCGAAGACTTCCTGCGAGGTGTAGTAGTGGGCCGGCAGCGTATAGGCCAGCGGCGGGGTGGTGCCGCAGGCGGGGGCGGTGGTCTCTTGCATGGGTTGTCTCCTTGTTGGTCTCGTTGCCTTATCGATTCACTAACAGTTAATTAAATTACTGTTGGTGATGTGAAGTGAAGTCTAGTGAGGAGCGCAGGGGTATTGCAATTCAAAAAACCGATGAAACCTGCTCGCTTGATGGTCCATGGCTATCAATTCGCGCGATTTGCGGTGATGGTGTAAGGTTCGAGTTACTCAATTCACCATCGGTTGAAAAAAAGCGGAGGGGATGCCCATGACGGAAGACACTTTTGCCACGCGCCTGAAGGGGGTGCTGGAAGGCAAAAGGATCATGCTCAAGCAGGTGGCAGAGGCGCTGTCGGTATCGCCGTCGGCGGTGCACAAGTGGACCCGCGGCGGCGAGATCGAATACGAGCGGCTGCTCGCGCTGGCGCGCTTCCTGGGCGTCAACTGGCTGTGGCTGCGCTACGGCGAGCAGGCCATCGCCGACCTGGAGGCCAGCACCGCCTCTGACCCACACATCAAGGAACTGCGCCAGAAGCACCTGGCGGAGATCATGGAGAGCGAGGCGCGCATGAAGTTCGCGCAGGAGGTCTCGGGCATCGTCACCTGGGAATGGAACGTGCTGACCGATGGCCTGACCTACTCGTCCAACGACGTCACGCTGTTCGGCCGCCACATCCGCAACATGGACGACTTCTGGGCCTGCGTGCATCCGGCCGATGTCGCGCGCCTGCGCGAGGTGCTGGCGCGCACGCTGGGCGCGCAGGAGATGCACGAGTGGGAGTTCCGCGTCGTGCACGGGGACACCACGCGCTGGATCTCGTCGCGGGCCACGCTGGTGCGCGACTTCGACCAGCGCCCGGTCAAGATGATCGGCGTCAGCCTGGACATCACCGAGCGGCGCCGCGCCGAGGCTGCGCTGCGCCAGAACGAGGCGCTGCTGGCCAAGGCGCAGGAGATTGCCCACCTGGGCGGCTGGTACTGGAATATCCAGACCGACGACTGCGCCTGGACCGACGAGGCCTACCGCATCTTCGGCTGGGCCCCGCAGGCGTTCAAGGTGACCATGGAGCGCTACCTGGCGTCGATCGTCGAGGAGGACCGCGCGCGCGTGCAGGCGGCCATCCGCGCGGCCATCGTCGACAAGGCGCCGTACAGTGTCGACTACCGCATCCAGCTGCCCGACGGCAGCCATCGCGACATCCATGAGGAAGGCGAGGTCACGCTGGACGAGCACGGCAACGCCCTGACCATGGTCGGCGCCTCGCAGGATGTCACCGGGCCGGCAGCGCCGCCGGCAAGAGGCGGCGGCAAGGCCCCGCGCAAGCGTGCGGCGGACAAGCCGCGCGCACCAGCCTGACAGCGCCACAGGGCGGCATGCATTGCCGCCCTTTTTCATTGGGCGGGTCTTCCGCGTCACGTGAAGGCATAAAACCGTTTGTTTCAGTGTAAACGTTAGTGGAACGTTTGTTTCATATTCCGCTATGATGGCATCTCCATGGCGCCGGATACCGCGCGCCCGTACAAGGAGGAGATCCATCATGTCCCTGGCCAAGCCAGCCATCCCGCAGTCCCCGGGCCACGCCGCGGTGTTGCCGGACGCCGCCGCCGCCGCGTTCGCCAAGGTCACGCGCCGCATCGTGCCGTTTATCGTGCTGTGCTACTTCTTCAGCTACCTGGACCGGGTCAACGTGGGCTTCGCCAAGCTGCAGATGCAGCAGGCGCTGGGGCTGAGCGACGTGGTCTATGGCCTGGGCGCGGGCATCTTCTTCTGGGGCTACATGCTGTGCCAGGTGCCCAGCAGCCTGCTGATCTACCGCCTCGGCATGCGCCGCAGCATGGCGGCCATCATGATCCTGTGGGGGCTGGTATCCGCCGCGACCATGTTCGTGACCACGCCGATGGAGTTCTACGCGGCGCGCTTCCTGCTGGGCGTGACCGAGGCCGGCTTCTTCCCGGCCGCGGTGATGTACCTGAACAAGTGGTACCCGGCCGACCGGCAGTCGCGCATCATGTCGATCCTGTTCCTGGCGATGCCGCTGGGCATGGTGCTGGGCGGCCCGATCTCCGGCGCGCTGATGTCAGCCACGCATGACCTGCACGGGCTGCAAGGCTGGCAGTGGATGTTCCTGATCGAGGCGCTGCCGGCCATCGTGCTGGGCCTGCTGCTGTTGCGCATGCTGCCCGAGTCGCCGGAGGCCGCGCCATGGCTCACGCCGGCCGAGGCGGGCGCCATCACGCGCACGCTGACCACCGAGAACGCGAAGAAGAACACCCGCTTCATCGCCGCGCTCAAGTCGCCGGTCCTGTGGATGCTGATGGCGATCTGCCTGCTGTTCAATATCGGCAACTACGGCCTGGTGTTCTGGCTGCCCACCATCATCCAGTCGACCGGGATGTCGTCGCCGCTTGAGATCGCCATGCTGACGGCGATCCCGTATGCGGTCGCGTGCGTGGCGATGAACGTCAACGCCGCGCACGCCGAGCGCACCGGCGAGCGCCGCCTGCACTCCGCGCTGCCGCTGCTGGTGGCCGCCGTCGGCATGTGGGCGAGCACGCTGTTCCCGCACAACACGGTGATGGCGATGGTGTTCCTGACTATCGGCATTTCCGGCCTGATGGCCACGCTGTCGATGTTCTGGGGCCTGCCGGGCCGCGTGCTGGCCGGCACCGCCGCGGCTGGCGGCATTGCCATGATCAACAGCGCGGCCAGCCTGGCCGGCCTGATCGGCCCGGTGCTGATGGGCGGCATCAAGCAGAGCACCGGCAGCATCTCGCTGGGCGTGCTGGCGCTGGCCGGGCTGATGCTGGCCGCGGCGGTGCTGATCCTGGCGATTCCACGCCAGCTGATGCAATCGCGGAGCTGAGGGATGGCGCAAGCAACCATGGCACAAGCAAGCGATGACGATCCCGCCGGCCTGGTGGCACAAGCCGCCGCGGGCCTGCAGGTGCCGGTGGCACCTCAGGATTGCGAGCAGGCCGCCGCGCTGCTGGCCGGCATGGCGGCCATGGTGGCGGGCCTGCGCCAGGCGCTGGCGCAAGCGGAGGGGCAGCATGGTTGCTGACACGCTGACCGCCGCCGCCATGGCCGCGCAAGTACGCAGCGGCGAGCGGCTTGCCCTCGACCTGGTGCAAGACGCCCTGCAGCGCGCCGAAGCCGCCGCGCCGCTCAATGCCTGCTCGGCGCTGCTGGCGGACAGCGCACTGGCGCAGGCCGCCGCGCTGGACCGGCTGCGCGCGCAGGGCCGGCCGCTGCCGCCGCTGGCGGGCGTGCCGTTCGTGGTGAAGAGCCTGCTGGACGTGCGCGGCCACGCCACGCTGGCCGGCGCCGCGCCACGCGCGCAGGAGCTGCCGGCACTGCGCCATGCCGATACGGTCGAGGCGCTGGTCGCCGCGGGCGCGGTGCCCGTTGCGCTGGCGGCGATGGACGAATACGCGTGCGGCGCTACCGGCGAGAACGTGATCGGCGGTCCGGTGCGCAATCCGCTCGATCCGTCGCGCATCACCGGCGGCTCGTCGGCCGGCACCGCGGCGCTGGTGGCTGCCGGGGTGGTGCCGTTCGGGCTGGGTTCGGATACCAATGGGTCGATCCGCGCCCCGGCCGCGTTCTGCGGCATCTGGGGGCTGCGCCCGACCACGGGGCGGTTGTCCCTGGCCGGATGCGTGCCGTATGCGCAGAGCCTGGATACGGTCGGCCCGATGGCCGGCAGCGCCTGTGACCTCGCGCTGGCCTATGCGGCAATGCTCGGCGTGGACGCGCCTGCTGATCCGCAAGGCCGTGGTGCCGCGACGCTGCGCGTCGGCGTGCTCGGCCGCGGCTTCTCCGATTTTGCCGAGCCCGCGGTGCAGGCGGCGGTGCTGCGTGTGGCCTCGGCCTTTGGCGCGGTGCGCACCATTGACCTGCCCGACGCCGACAGTTCGCGCGATGCCGCCTCGGTGATCTCCGCCTACGAAGTCGGGCGCAACCACCAGGCCATGGGCTTCTCCGAGCGCCATGGCGGCTACAGCGCCTTCGTGCGCCAGCGCATCCTGGCCGGGCTGGCGATGCCGCGCGGCTGGTATGACATCGCGCGCCAGTACCAGTCAGCGTGGCGGCAGCGGCTGCTGGCGCTGTTCGATGACGTCGACCTGCTGCTGGCCCCTTCGACGCCCTATGCGGCCACGCCGATCGGTGCCGACACCGTCAACGGCACCGGCCGCATCTATTGCCCACGTGCCGATGCCGGGCACCTGACGCGCCCGTTGTCGCTGGCGGGCCTGCCCGTTGTAGCCGCGCCGTGCGCGGGCGAGGGCTTGCCCGCAGGCATCCAGATCGTGGCCGCGCCCGGGCTCGAGAGCCAGGCACTGGCGGCGGCGCGCTTCCTTGAGGCGCAGGGGCTGTGCCGCAGCGCGACGCCCCGATGGCTGTAACGACTGTTTCATGGAGTTCGGGCCGTTGCGGCAAAGGCATTCGTGCCGGCGTCGCATCGTTATTGTTTCATGATGAGCATTTAAGAAACAAATGTTGCATTGGTTCGGGTCATGCCCCTATACTGCAAACGCGTAGCCGGGTCCAACCCAGGTACTGAACGGGATATCGAGATGCAAGATCAAAGGCAGCAGCAAAAGCGACGGTTCATGGCCACCCTGTTGTGGCTGGGCGCCGTGGGCCTGGCTGGCCCGGCAATGGCGGACAGCTATCCGTCGCGCCCGATCCGCCTGGTGGTGCCGTCAGCCGCCGGCGGCAGTCCCGACGTGCTGATGCGCGCATTGGGCGCCGAAGTCGGCAAGTCGCTGGGCCAGTCGTTCGTGATCGACAACAAGCCCGGCGCCTCGGGCGTGATCGGCATCTCCGAACTGGAACGCGCCGCGCCTGACGGCTACACGCTCGGCTATGCCAACAACGTGACGCTGTCGATCAACAAGAGCACCTTCCGCAAGCTGCCGTACCGGCCCGATGCCTTCGTGCCGGTGGTGCTGCTGTTCAAGGTGCCGAATGTGATCGCGGTCAGGCCGGAGATGCCGGTGAAGACCTTTGCCGAGCTGGTGGCCTACGTCAAGGCCAACCCGGACAAGGTCACCTATGCCTCGCCGGGCCAGGGCACGTCCGGCCACCTGACTGGCCAGCTGCTCGCGGACAAGGCGGGGCTGGCCTGGACGCACGTCGGCTACAAGGGCAGCCCGCAGGCCGCCACCGATGTGATGGGCGGCCAGGTCAATGTGCTGATCGACAACATGCCGACCATCCTGCCGCTGATCAAGGCCGGCAAGCTCAAGCCGCTGGCGGTGACCAGCCTGGCGCGCTCGCCGCTGCTGCCGGCGCTGCCCACCATCGCGGAGTCCGGCGTGCCGGGTTTCGAGGGGGTGGCCTGGGGCGGCCTGGTCGCGCCGCAAGGCACGCCCGCCGGGGTGGTGGGCAAGCTCAACGGCGCCTTCAACCGCGCGCTGGCGGATCCGGCCATCAAGGACAAGTTCGCCGCACTGGGCGCCGAGACGGTCGGCGGCACGCCGCAGGCGCTGGCCGGCTATGCCGCGCGTGAAACCGACAAATGGGCGGCCGTGGTCAGGCAGGCCGGCATCACGCCGCAGTAAGGCCCGCCAACGAGACAAGGATTGACGATGGCATCGCAACCAGCCGCGCCCCGGCGCGCCGACCTGATCTTCCGCAACGCCACGGTCGTGGACGGCACGGGCGCAGCCCGCCGCGTGGCCGATGTGGCAGTCACGGGCGACCGCATCGTCGCCGTAGGCGACTGCGCTGACATGACCGCGGACCATACCGTGGACGCAGCCGGCCGCGTGCTGGCACCGGGCTTTATCGATGCCCACACGCACGACGACGGCTACCTGCTGGTGCATCGGGACATGACGCCCAAGGTGTCGCAGGGCATCACCACCGTGGTCACCGGGAACTGCGGCATCAGCGTGGCACCGCTGGTCAGCAGCGCGCCGCCGCAGCCGCTGGACCTGCTGGGGCCGCCCGCGCTGTTCCGCTTCGATACCTTCGCGCAGTGGCTCGACGCATTGCGCGCGACGCCGGCCAACGTCAACGTGGTGCCGCTGCTCGGGCATTCGACGTTGCGCGTGCGCGCGATGCCGGAGCTGAACCGGGCCGCCAATGCAGAAGAAATCGCTGCGATGCGCGACGAGGTCAGGCTGGCAATGGAGGCGGGCGCCTTCGGTGTCTCGACCGGCACGTTCTATCCGCCCGCGGCAGCCGCCACCGAAACCGAGATCATCGCCGTGTGCGAGCCGGTCCGCACCCACGGCGGCGTCTATTCCACCCACCTGCGCGACGAGACCGACGACATCGTGCCGTCGATCGAAGAAGCGCTGCGCATTGGCCGCGCGCTTGACTGCCAGGTGGTGTTTTCCCACCACAAGGTCGCGGGCAAGCGCAATCATGGCCGCTCGGTCGAAACCCTCGGCCTGCTGGCCGACGCCGCGCGCTTGCAGCCGCTGTGCCTGGACTGCCATCCCTATCCCGCGACCTCGACCATGCTGCGGCTGGACCGCGTGCGCCAGTCCACGCGCACCATGATCACCTGGTCCACCGGCTACCCGCCCGCGGGCGGCCGCGACTTCCACGAGCTGATGCAGGAGCTTGGCCTGGACGAGGACGCGCTCTTGGCAAAGCTGCGCCCCGCGGCGGCGATCTACTTCATCATGGATGAGCGCGATGTCGAGCGCATTGCGCAGTTTCCGCTGACCATCTTCGGCTCGGACGGCCTGCCGTTCGATCCGCGCCCGCATCCGCGCCAGTGGGGCACCTTCCCGCGCATCCTGGCGCGCATGGTGCGCGAAGACCAGCTGATGACGCTGGAAACCGCAATCCACAAGATGTCCGGCCTGGCCGCGCAGCAATACGGGCTGGCGGACCGCGGCCGGATCGTGCCGGGCGCGTTTGCCGACCTGGTGCTGTTCGATGCGGACCGGGTGCAGGACCGTGCCACCTTTGAAGACCCGCTGCAACTGAGCACCGGCATCCACGGCGTCTGGGTCAACGGCGCCAGGGTCTGGGAACAGTCCACACAGACGGACAGCGAAGGCAGCGCACTGCCCGCGTTTTCCGGCCGCGTGCTGGAGCGCCACCCCGCCGACACCGATTCCGCTCTGCGCCGCTGACGCGCGGCACCACCACCACACCATCATGACCCACGTATTCCATCGCAATCCGCGCCAGAAGCTGCCCGTTGCCGTTGCCGGGCAGGGCATCGAACTGATCGACAGCGAAGGCCGGCGCTATCTCGACGCCTCCGGCGGTGCCGCCGTGTCGTGCCTGGGGCACGGCCATCCGCGCGTGATCGAGGCGATCAAGTCGCAGCTCGACACCATCGCCTACGCGCATACGTCGTTCTTTACCACCGAGGTATCGGAAATGCTGGCCGAGACGCTGGCGCAGGCCGCGCCGGGCGATCTCGACCATGTCTACTTTGTCTCCGGCGGCTCCGAAGCGGTGGAGTCGGCGCTGAAGCTGGCGCGCCAGTATTTCGTCGAAGCCGGGCAGCCCAGCCGCCGCCACTTCATCGCGCGCCGCCAGAGCTACCATGGCAACACCCTGGGCGCGCTGGCCATCGGCGGCAACGCCTGGCGGCGCGAGCCCTTCCTGCCGCTGCTGGTGCCGGCGCACCACGTGTCGCCGTGCTATGCCTACCGCGACCAGCAGGCCGGCGAGACCGACGCGCAATACGCACGGCGCCTGGCCGACGAGCTGGAAGCCAAGATCCTGGAACTTGGCCCCGACACGGTGGCCGCCTTCGTTGCCGAAACCGTGGTGGGCGCCACCGCCGGCGCGGTGCCGCCGGTGGGCGACTACCTGAAGCGCATCCGCGCCGTGTGCGACAAGTACGGCGTGCTGCTGATCCTGGATGAAGTGATGTCAGGCATGGGCCGTACCGGCTTCCTGTTCGCGTGCGAAGAGGATGGCGTGGTGCCCGATATCGTCACCATTGCCAAGGGCCTGGGTGCGGGCTACCAGCCGATCGGCGCGATGCTGTCGACGCGCAGGATCTACGACGCCATCGTCGGCGGCAGCGGCTTCTTCCAGCATGGCCATACCTATATCGGCCATGCCACGGCCTGCGCCGCGGCGCTGGCGGTGCAGCGGACCATTGCCGAAGACAACTTGCTGGCCAACGTGCTGGCGCGCGGCGAGCAACTGCGCGCACGGTTACGCGAGGTGCTGGGTGACCATCCCAACCTGGGCGATATCCGTGGACGCGGCTTGTTCGTCGGTGTGGAGTTCGTGGCCGACCGCGACAGCAAGGCCACGCTCGATCCGGCGCTGAAGACGCATGCGCGCCTGAAAGCCGCCGCCGTGCAGAACGGCCTGCTGGTCTATCCGATGGGTGGCACGGTCGATGGCGTGCATGGCGACCACGTGTTGTTCGCACCGCCGTTTATTTGCACGCCGCAGGATATCGACAGGATTGTCGAGCGCTTTGCGGCGGCGGTGCAGGCGGTGCTTCCGGCTTGCGTGACGGCTTGAATTGCTGAAGGGTCCTGCCTCCCGCTGGTTTGCTCCCCTCTCCCGCTTGCGGGAGAGGGGGCGCGCAATCAGTCAGCAATCCGCGCTGCCCACATCAGCCGAACGCCGCAACCTGCCTGAATGCGCCATGCCCCGGCGCCTGTGCTGACGCCGGTTCCGCATCCAGCCTGAACTCGCCCACCACGCGCTGCAGCTCAGTGGCCTGGCCCGCCAGTTCGTGCGAGGCACTGGCCGCCTGCTCCACCAGCGCCGCATTCTGCTGCGTCACGGTGTCCATCTGCGCCACCGCCTCGTTGACCTGCGCAATCCCGGCACTTTGCTGTTCAGAGGCCGCAGTGATCTCGCCCAGCAGCCCGGTCACGCTGGCCACTGCCTGAACGATCTCCTGCATGGTCTCGCCGGCCTGGCCCACCAGTGCCGAGCCGCTGTCCACCTGCTGCACCGAATCGTCGATCAGTTGCTTGATCTCCCGCGCCGCCGACGCACTGCGTTGCGCCAGCGTTCGCACCTCGCCGGCCACCACGGCAAAGCCGCGCCCCTGCTCACCCGCGCGCGCGGCTTCCACCGCCGCGTTCAGCGCCAGGATATTGGTCTGGAAGGCAATGCCTTCGATCACTTCGATGATGTCCGTGACCTTGCGCGAGCTGGCGCTGATCGCCGACATGGTCTGCACCACGTTGCCCACCACTTCGCCACCGCGCGCGGCGATTCCCGATGCGGTTGCCGCCAGCCCGTTGGCGGCGCGCGCGCGTTCGGTGTTCTGCTGCACCATCGAGGTCAGCTCGCCCATGCTTGACGCGGTCTCTTCCAGCGCCGCCGCCTGCTCTTCCGTGCGCTGCGACAGGTCGGTATTGCCCGCGGCAATCTGGTGCGAAGCGGCGGTGATCGAATCGGTGGAAGCGCGGATGCGTGTCACCAGGTCGGTGAGCATGTCTTCCATCTCTCCCAGGCCGCCCAGCAGCCGCCCAAACTCGCCGCCGCGCTCGGTGTCGAACTCCTGGCTGAGGTCGCCAGCCGCCACGGTCTCGGCTATGTAGACGGCTTCTGACAACGGCGCCTCGATGCTGCGCGCCAGCGCCCAGACCGCGCCCACCGCCAGGCATAGCCCACCCACGCCCAACGCGATCAGCAGGCGCCGCGCATCGGCCGCCTCCTGCATCCGCGGCAAGGCCACCGCGATCCCGATCGCCATCAGCGACCACATGGCGCCAAATGCCGCGCCCAGGCGTATGCGAATCCCCAGGTTTTGCATGTCTCTCCCCCGTTTCCACCCCAGAAGTGCAGGCGCCGGCGTGCCGGCTGCCTGTCTTGCCAATGTCTTCGCTGGCCAACTCTTGCTTAACGGCGGGAACGGTGCAGTCTTTAGCGGCTTGCAGGACAGGCTTGTCGCGGCATCGACTTACAATTGCAATTGAGTTGCGTTAATATGGCGCCGGTCGACACAGCCAGCGCCTCCATCAATGCGTAAGCATGCGAACTTCGTTCGTCTCATCTGGGCCGTGCTCCTGCTCTTGCTAGTGCAGGCGTGGGCCGCGGTGACGCACGTGCATGCGGTACCGGGAACGCGGTTGGAGGCTGTCGTGGCGAACACAAGCGCAGGCGCAATCCCCGATACGGCCGCCACGCCGGACACGTCCGACACGGACCGCGTGCCTGCCGATGGCACGACGGATTGCGATTGCCTGTGGTGCTCGCCCCGGTTGCATCTCTTCATCAGCGCCGCCATCGCGGTGCAATTGCTCTGCGTCATCCTGCGCCTGTTGTCACGGGTACGGCAGGTCGATGTCGCCGCGCCGACATGGCGTACCCGCTTCCTCTCTCCGCCCGCCTTGCGCGCGCCACCGGCGCTGGCCCGCGCCGCCGGCTAACCCCCGGCCGCATCCCTTTCCCGTATATCTGATTGCGCGTCCGCTGCGTCATGCCAGGCGGGCGGCATGCTCACGTCTGAATTTTGTACGGCAAGCCCGGTGCCCGTAGCGGATACCGCCGGGCTGCCGCGAGGCCTCATGAACAAGAACGAAAACACGGGTGCCGCGCGCCCCCTGGCCTGGACACTGCTCTCGCTCTCGTCGGGCGTCTTCAGTCAGGCCGCATTTGCCGAAGGCCAGCATACGGTGCTGCCGGAAGTCAGCGTGGTGGCGACGCAGGACACCAGCCTGCAAGGCAAACGCAAGCTCGTGACCACGGACAGCACCGGCCTGCCGGCCGCGGTCTCGGTCGTCACCGCCGACGAGTTGGGCACCATCAATATCGGCCGGGACATCTCCAACATGTTCCGTCGTGTACCTGGGGTGGTGGCCAACAACATCGACCAGGGCGATACGGGCAACGGTTTCCGCATGCGCGGCTTCGCCACCCAGGGCACGCACGGCGCCGACACCGCAGTCTATGTGGACGGGGTGCCGCAGAACATGCCGTCCAGCCAGGCCGGCGCCGGGCATGGGCCTGCATTCCTGGAATGGCTGACCCCGGACATGATCGGCCAGATCGACGTCATCAAGGGGCCGGTGTCCGCGTTGTATGGCGACCAGAACCGGGCGGGTGCCGTGCCGATCAGCACGCAGTCGGGCGACGTGCCCTCCAGCATCGGCATCGACTTCGACCGGTACAACGGCAAGCGCGCAACACTGGTCCTGTCAGGCAGCCATGCGTTCCGGCCCGGGCCTGAGCCGATCAAGTCGCTGTTCGTGGCCGATATCTACCGCACCCATAGCTACCGGTACGACGGCAGCACCGACCGCGACAACTTTTTCTGGAAGCTGTCGACCAGGATCGGCGACGGCGTCTACAGCCTGCGGCTCAACCACTATCGCTCCGAATCGACAGCCGCCGGCTACCTGCTGCTGAGCGACCTGCAATCCGGCAAGGTGGACCCGCGCTCCACGCAATACGGGCTGCCGGGCTTCGGCAGCGGCAAGCGTTCGATGTTCGCGCTGAATCGCGCCCCGGCGCATGGCGAGGACGGCTGGTATGCGACGTTGTACGGGGAAGCCTTCGAGCGCGAGCGTGGCATTGCCACCAGCAGCGTGCAGCACACCGTGGGTTCGGATGACCGGAACATCTTCGGCGGCCGGCTGGCCAACAACTTCACCTTCGGAGACCGGGCCGCGCTCATGGTCGGCGCGGAAGTGCGCCGCGACCGCGGCGACGCGCAGCGCCAGATCTGGGTGCGTGGCGTGCCCACTGCGAACTATATCAACGCGCAGCAGCTCGACCTGCTCACCTACGGGCTGTTCGTGCAGGGGCAGTTCAGGCCCGTCGAAGCGGTCAAGCTGACCGCCGGCCTGCGGCGCGACTGGTTCGACTACGACATCGTCAACCGCAAGCTGCCGGCAGCGAGCACCGACTACTTCTCGGGCGTCACCACGCCGAAGCTCGGCGCGGTCTGGTCGGTGCTGCCCCGGCTCGACCTGTTCGCCAACGTCGCGCAGGGCTTCCGTTCGCCGGCCGCGGAGCAGATCAGCAGCAGCGGGGCCACGGGCCCGCTGGGCGCGCCCGGCGGCACGGTCTATGACGTATCGCCGTCGAAGGTGAAATCCTACGACGTGGGCTTTACCGCGACGCCGGCCAACAACCTGACCGTGACCGCAGCAGCCTACTACACGCTGAATGAGGACGAGATCGTGGGGCAGCCGGACGGATCGTTCAAGTCGGTCGGCGACACGACGCGCAAGGGATATGAGCTCGAGGCCCGCTGGCGGCCCATCCGCCCGGTGTCGGTCTACGCCAGCTATGGCCAGATCATCCAGGCCGAAGCGAACAACCCGCTGCCCAACACGGGGGCCAGGCTGTCGGTTCCCCGGCACCTGCTCAAGCTGGGCGCCGAGTACCGCCAGCGGCTGCAGGGCGCGCAGCTGACCGTCAATGCCGATGCCTATCTGACTACCGGTATTCCCTACTACATGGGAACGCCGCAGACCCAGCTGCGTTTCATGCCGGCCTACACGCGCTTTGACCTGCGCGCGGTGCTCGACTGGAAGCAATACCAGTTGTCACTGTTCGCGGTGCTGCAGCCGCACCGGTTCTCGACCGAGGCCGCGTATGGGTCCGCAGCGGGGCTGCTGGTAGCGCCGCAGCCGAAATGGCAAGCCGGCATGGCGGCACGCTATTTCTTCTGACGTATTCGACGGAGACACGACATGCTTGAAATTCGTGACCTGGTTGTCCATCGCGACGGGCGTCGCGTGGTGGACGGCCTGAATATTGCCGTGCCGAAGGGCTGCATCTACGCCTTGCTGGGCGGCAACGGCGCGGGCAAGACCACCACCATCGATGTGACGCTGGGGTTTGTCCCGCCGGCCGGTGGCACGGTGCTGGTCGACGGACTGTCGCCCGTTGCCGATCCGGCTGCGGTCAGGCGGCGCGTCGCCTACCTGCCCGAGAACGTCGCGCTGTATCCCTACTTGTCCGGCGCGGAAAACCTGGATTACTTCTGCGCGATTGCCGGCATCAGCCTGTCGCGTGCCGAGGCCACGGCGCTGCTGGACGGCGCGGGGCTGGCCCGCGACGCGCACGGCCGGCGCGTAGCGAAATACTCGAAGGGCATGCGCCAGAAGGTGGGCCTGGCCATTGCCCAGGCCAAATCCGCGTCATTGCTGCTGCTTGACGAGCCGACCTCAGGGCTGGACCCGGCCGCGGCCGATGACATGGCAAGCCGTGTCCGGCAAGCGGCGGACGCGGGCACGGCGGTGCTGATGGCCACGCATGACCTGTTCAACGCCAGGCAGCTCGCCGACCGCATCGGCATCCTGCGTGCCGGCGTGCTGGTGGCCGAGTTTGACGCGGCCACCGTCGGCCACGAGGCACTGGCCTCAACCTACCTGGCCCATGCGCGCGCGCAGGGTGTTGCGCCATGATCAGGACCGTGGTTGTGAAGGAACTCAGGGCGATGGCCAGGGAGGGGCGCTTCGCAGCCCTGCTTGCGATCGGCGCCGCGGTATTGGCCGTCGCCATCCTGGCCTCGCTGCAGCGGCATGCCGCCGTCGCCAGCGAGGTGGCGCAGGTTACCGCCGCCACGCGGCAGCAGTGGGACGACCAGGGTGACAAGCATCCGCATCGCGGCGCGCACTTCGGCTTGTACGTGTTCCGGCCCGCCTCCGCGCTGACGGTGATCGAGCCGGGGCTGGGCGACTACTTTGGCCAGGCGCTGTGGCTGGAGCCGCACCGGCGCAATGTGGCGCGCTTCGAGCCCGCGCAGGATGCGCTGCCATCCACCCGCTTCGGCGACCTGAGCGCCGGCTTCGTGTTCGCGGTGCTGTTGCCGCTGCTGGTGATCGCAGTCACTTTCGATGCCGTCAGCGGCGAGCGGCAGCGCGGCACACTGCGCATGATGCACGGCGCCGGCGTGGCGCCGGCCAGGCTCGTGGCCGGCAAATTCCTGGCGCTGGGCGCGGGCTTTGCCGTGTTTGCGCTGGCCGTCGCGCGGGCCCC
>NZ_JBYTAG010000001.1:169869-200834 GCF_058787995.1 Cupriavidus sp. FW305-27 | reverse complement strand
GTGTATAGCAGATAGGCGGCACGCTGGATGGTGCGGTCTGGTGGCGGGCAGCGGGCCTGGGTGCCGCCTATCTGCTATACACCGCGATTCTGGTGGGACTGGGCCTGGCGGTGTCGGCCTGGCTGGCCGACGGCAGGAGCGCGTTGTTCGTGCTGGTGGGCCTGTGGCTGGCCTTTGTCTTCGTGATCCCGGGCATTGGCGCGGCGGTTGCGCGGCATGCCGTGCCGCTGCCGTCGGCGCAAGCGTTCTGGGCGGCGATCCAGCGCGACTTCACGGAGGGATTGCCGGGCGACGGCAACCTGGCGGCCCGCACCGAACGCCATGACGCGGCGCTGCTGTCGCGCTATGGCGTCACGCGCCTCGAGGACCTGCCCGTGGGCGCGGCGCCGCTGCGGCGGCTGGAGCGCGACGCCTACGCCGACCGGGTCCATGCACTGCATTTCGATGCGCTGTGGCAGCGCTATGCGGCGCAGGAGAACGTCATGCGCGCCGCCGCGCTGCTGAGCCCCACGCTGGCGATCCGCAACTTCGCCATGAAGATGGCGGGAACGGATCTCTCGCACCAGCGCGACTACGAGGCCGCCGCGGAGCGCTATCGGCGCAGCGTCAACACGGCCATCGATGAATGGGATGCCAGCCACACGCGCGGCATGACTTCGTTCGATGCCAGGTACGCAGGCGCTGCGCTTTGGCGCGCAATCCGGCCCTTTGCCTACACCATGCCGCCGGCGCTGTTCGCGCTGCGGGCAGCGTTGCCGGAGATCGCGATCATGTTCTGGTGGTGCGGGCTGGCCGTGGCCGGCCTGTTCTTCTCTCTTCGCAGGATACAGCCATGAACCCCATAAGACAGACCAGGCAGGCGCTTGCCGCGCAATGCCGCCGCTTCTGCGCGGCGGGCAGTGCCCGTTGGGCGCTGCTGCTGTTTGCTGCCGCCCTGTGCGCGTGCGCGCTGGCATCGGGTCTCAGTGCGCGCGCATGGCATGAGAAGCTGCAGCAGCTGGAAGCAAACGGGCAGGCGGCGTTGCGCCTTGCCCAGGCCAAGGCATCGCCGGCATCGCCGGAGCAGGCCGCCATGGCGGCATTCCGGTTCGCCAGGTCGGAAGCCCCGGTGGCGCAGCTGCCGCCAGGTGGCGGGTTGGCGCTGGCGAGCAGCGTGCTGGACCTGCTGCCGCCGTCGGTTCGCGTCACTGTCGAGAGCCGCCACACCGACGCGCGCAACGAGGAGCGGCTGGCCAACCCGCTGTTGCAGCGCTATGGCACCTTCGACCTGGCGACGGCGATCGCGCTGCTGGCGCCGCTCATGCTGGTGTGCCTGTGCGCAGGCATGGTCCAGGGCGAGCGCGAACATGGCACGTGGCGGATGTTGATGGCTCAGGGTGCGGCCGGCGGGCGTGTGCTGTTCGCCGCCATCGCGGTTCGGGCGGGCGCCGTCTGGCTGATTGCAGTGCTCGCTTCCACGCTGGCATTCGTGCTGGACCCCGCAGCAACGCTGTCGGCGTATCTCGCATGGCTGTTCTGCGTGACGGCGTTCATCGCGTTCTGGAGTGCGGCCAGCGGTGCGCTCAACCTGCTGCCCGGTTCCGGCGCCACGGCGGTGCTGGCCGGGCTTGGCCTGTGGGTCATCGCCACCTTCGGCACGCCTGCGATGGTCGCGGCGCTGGCGGATCGCACGATGCCGATGCCGTCACGGCTGGCGGCAATCGTCCAGATCCGCGCGGCGCAGCAGAGCGCGGAAGCCAGGATGTCGGCCCTGGTGGACGAGTGGTATCAGGCTAATCCGCAGTGGGCCCCGGCCACGGCACGACAGCACGCATGGCCGGTCAGCTTCATGCCGCGCTACCTCGAGCAGGCAGCGCATATCCGGCCGGTCGTGTCCGCGTTCGACCAGGCGCGCGCGCTGCGTTTCGAGCAGGCGGAACGATGGGGCTGGTTGTCGCCGCCACTGTCGCTGCTGCTTGCTGCCGACCGGCTGGCAGGCAGTGACGCGCCGCGGTACGCCAGCTTCATGGCACGGGTAGACCGCTTCGAAGCGCAGTGGCGCGCGTACTTCGTCCCGCGCATCATGGGCTATCGTGGCGTGTCGACGGACGAGTATCGGAATGCGCCGCGGTTCGAGTGGATTGAAGGGGAGCGCGGGAAGGTGGGGATTGGCGGGCTGCAGCAATTTGGGCTGGCAGCGGCAATGCTAGGCTTGCTCGTGGTGTTCCGGGCGCGGTTGGCGCGCCCTTGAACGCCGCGCTCAGTCCACCTGCGCGCCCGATGCCTTCACGATGCGGGCCCACTTGTCCATGTCGGACGCCAGCATCTTGCTGAACTGCTGCGGCGTGCCCGTCATCACTTCGGCGCCCTGTGCCGCCAGCTTGTCGCGCAGGGTCTTGTCCGCCAGGATCTCCTGCATGGCCTGGCCGAGCTTTTGGGTCACGTCCTTCGGCGTATTCTTGACCGCGAACAGGCCGACCCAGAGGTCGCCGCTATACCCGGGCACGGTTTCGTTGATCGCGGGAATGTCCGGCGCGAACGGCGAGCGCTTGGCGGAGCTGACGCCGAGCGCGCGCACCTTGCCCGCCTTGATATGGGCCAGCACCGACGGCAGGCTGGCGAAGGCCAGCGGCACCTGGTTGCCCAGCACATCGTTCAGCGCCGGCGCGACGCCCTTGTAGGGCACATGTTCGAGCTTGATGCCGGCCATGCTGTTGAGCATCTCGCCCAGCAGGTGGTTCAGCGTGCCATTGCCGGCGGAGGCATAGCGGTAGTAGTCCGGCCTGGCCTTGGCCATCGCGATCAATTCGGGCAGCGACTTGGCGGGGAAGGCGGGATTGGCCACCAGCACGTTCGGCACGCTTGCCACCGGGGCGATCGGCTCGAAATCCTTGACCGGGTCGAACGGAATGCTGCGGTACAGCGACGGGTTGATGGCCTGCGTGCTGCTGATGGTCATCAGCAGCGTGTAGCCGTCCGGCGTGGCGCGGGCCGCTGCCTGGGTGCCGATATTGCCGCCGGCGCCCGGGCGGTTTTCCACCACCACCTGCTGGCCGAGCCGTTGCGACAGGGTCGCGGCGACCAGTCGCGCGACGATGTCGTTGGTGCCGCCCGGTGCCTGCGGCACGATCATCTGGATGGGCTTGGACGGATAGGGGGCGGCGGCGAGGGCTCTGGCGCTGAACAGCGGCAGGCATGCGGCCAGGGCAGCGGCGGCTGCCAGGGCGCGGCGGGTGCGTTGCATGGTGTCTCCTGGAATTGCGGGGCCGTGAATGCCGGCCCAGGCTGGTGGCAACTCTAGCCGACTGCCGCGCCGGCGTGAAATTCAATCGCCGACTACGGGCATAAGTTTTATTGATCGGCCGCAGGCGGCGAAATGAGCGGCTTGAGCGACCCGCCCGCCGCAATGCGCTCGGCCACCAGCTCACGCAGCATCTCCGCCACGGCCTCGGCCGCGCTGGTGCGCGGCAGCGCGCGTGGCCAGCACAGCGACAGCGTGCGGCGCAGTTCCGGCACGATCAGGTGCCGCGGCACTTCGCTGTCCGCGTCGGACAGCGACGACGCGGGCAGGATGGTGCAGGCCAGGCCCTCGCGCGCGGTCGCCAGCAGGAAGGGCAGCGAATCCAGGTCGGCCACCACGTTCAGCGACACGCCGGCCTGCGCGAAGGCAAGCTCGACCACTTCACGCAGGCCCTGCGAGCCGCTTGGCAGCACGAGTGGCAGCTCGCCCAGTGCCTTGATCGCGACCGTAGCGCCTTCCGCACCGGCCAGCGCCCGAGGCTTCGCTTGCGCCTTTGCGCGCCCGCGCGTCACGGGAAGCGTCCCGACCAGGTATAGCGATTCGCTTGCCAGCCGCTCCAGTTCCACCGCGCGCGACGGCACATCGCGGAACAGGATGGCGAAGTCCAGCCGGTTGTGGTCCAGCAGCTCCGAGATATAACCGCTCATGCTCTCGAACAGCTGCAGCCGGATTTGCGGATAGCGGGCGCGCACCGCGCGGATCAGCGGCATGCCGAATGCCGCTGCCGCCGTGGTGGGCAGGCCGATGGCAACCATGCCGGTAACATCCGTGCCGGCCACCCGGGCCTCGGCGCCGGCGATCTCCACCTGCCGCAGGATATTGCGGGCGTGGCGATAGAGTGTGCGGCCGGCTTCGGTGGGTTTGACGCCCTTGGCGCCGCGATGGACCAGCGGCACGCCCAGCTCTTTTTCCAGCGCCGCCAGCTGCTGGCTGAGTGCGGGCTGCGCCACGCAGACCACTTCGGCTGCCCGCGTCAGGCTGCCCTGGTCGACGATGGCGATGAAATAGCGCATGGCGCGCAGGTCCATGGCAGGCTCCGGGAGAATTCCAAAGTATTCATTTTACTTATGATCCCCTCGGCAATCGGTATTTCCCAGGTGCGGCCCGCTCCGGTAGATTGCCGTCAGGACATTGCGCAAAACCGGATACCACCATGCCCCATCCCCTCGAAGGCATCACCGTCGTTTCCCTGGAGCAGGCGATCGCGGCCCCGTTCTGCACCCGCCAGCTGGCGGACCTGGGCGCGCGCATCATCAAGATCGAGCGGCCTGGCAGCGGCGACTTTGCCCGCGCCTACGACACGCGCGTGCGCGGCTTGTCTTCGCACTTCGTCTGGACCAACCGCTCCAAGGAGAGCCTCACGCTCGACATCAAGCACGCCGCGGCCGCCCCCGTGCTGGCCGGACTGCTCGAACGCGCGGACGTGCTGGTGCAGAACCTCGCGCCCGGCGCGGCCGCGCGCCTGGGCCTGGACTTCGACAGCCTGAGCGAAAAGTACCCGCGCCTGATCGTGTGCGATATCTCGGGCTATGGCAGCGACGGCCCGTACCGCGACAAGAAGGCCTACGACCTGCTGGTCCAGAGCGAGTCCGGCTTTGTCTCCGTGACCGGCACGCCGGACGACGGCGTCAAGGCAGGTGCCTCGGTGGCCGATATTGCGGCCGGCATGTACGCCTATACCAATATCCTGGCCGCGCTGCTGGAACGCGGCAAGACCGGGCGCGGCAAGCGCATCGATATCTCGATGCTGGAATCGATGGTGGAGTGGATGGGCTTCCCGCTCTACTACGCCTTCGATGGCGCCGAGCCGCCGCCGCGCGCGGGCGCGGCACATGCCACCATCTATCCCTATGGCCCGTTTCCGACCGGAGATGGCAAGACCGTGATGCTTGGACTGCAGAACGAGCGCGAGTGGGTCGTGTTCTGCGAGGCGGTGCTGGGCGAACCCGATCTCGCCACGCATCCCGACTTTGCCAGCAACAGCCTGCGCAACCAGAACCGCGCCGCGCTGCGCGCGCGCATCGTCAACAGCTTCTCGGGCCTGACCGCCACCGAAGTGGTCGACCGGCTGGAGGCCGCCAGGATTGCCAATGCGCGGGTCAATACCATCGCTGACGTTTGGGACCACCCCCAGCTGGCGGCGCGCCAGCGCTGGCGCCAGGTCGACACGCCGGTGGGTCCGGTGCCGGCGTTGCTGCCGCCGGGCATGACCGAGGCACGCATGGACCCGATTCCGTCGCTCGGCGCGAGCACCGATGCCATCCTGGCCGAACTGGGCCAGACCGCGGCGCAGATTGCCGCGTTGCGCTCGGCCGGCGCAGTCTGAAAGGAGCAGCCATGCCGATCGCCAATCCTCGCAGCTACCTGTTTGTCCCGGCCTCGCGCCCGGAGCGCATCGCCAAGGCGATCGGCTCCGGCGCCGATGCCGTCATTGTCGATTTCGAGGATGCGGTCGCGCCCGCCGACAAGGGGCAGGCCCGCGACGGGCTTGGCGCCCCATGGGCGGCGCTGGGCCAGCAGGCAGCGGCAGCCGGCGTCGCCATGCTGGTGCGCATCAACGGCGCCGATACCGCGTACTACGAAGACGATCTCGCCTGGTGCCGCGCACAGGGTGTCTCGGAAATAGTGCTGCCGAAGGCCGACCCGGCCGGCGCTCAAGCACTGGCTGCGGCATTGCCCGGTGTGCGCTGTTTCCCGCTGGTCGAGAACGCCGCCGGCTTCGCCGGCTTACGCGAGCTGGCCCGTGCTGGCGGCGTGGTCCGGCTGCTGTTCGGCAGCATCGACCTGATGTTCGATCTCGACGTGCAGGACGACGGTGAAGCGTTGCACTACTTTCGCAGCCGGCTGGTGCTTCATTCCCGCGCGGCGGGTTTGCCCGCGCCCGTGGATGGCGTTTGCACCGCAATCGGCAATGACGCCGCACTTGCCGCGGAAACGCGCCGCGCCCGGGCCTTCGGCTTTGGCGCCAAGCTGCTGATCCACCCGGGCCAGGTCTGCGGCGTGCACGACGGCCTGGCGCCGTCGGCCGATGAACGGCACTGGGCCGGGCGCGTCATGGCCGCGGCTGCCGCTGCCGATGGCGCCGCGGTGGCGGTGGACGGCAAGATGGTGGACCGCCCGGTGCTGGAGCGCGCGCGCCGGATCTTGTCCGGTGGGTAGTCTGCCACAGTCAGTCCAGCCGCTTGCCCGCCGTCTCCGGCGCCATCGCCAGCCCGACCAGCGAAATCAGGCCGCAGCCGATCACATATAGCGCAGGGGCGCTGGCATTGCCGGTCAGTTCGATCAGCCAGGTGGCGATCAGCTGCGCGAAGCCGCCGAACACCAGCACGCCGATGCAATAGACCACCGACAGCCCGCTCGCGCGAATGCGGCGCGGGAACAGCTCGGTGATCAGCACCACGGACGGCACGACGTTCAGCACCAGCGGCAGGGCCAGCATCGCGACCACGGCCAGCAGCGTGCCGAGCGACGGCCGCGCGTTGAGCAGCAGGAAGGCGGGGTAGACCAGCACCAGCATCGCCACGCGCGACCACAGGATGGCGGGCTTGCGGCCGATGCGGTCGGACAGCCTGCCGGCATACGCAGACAGGGCCACCTGCACCAGTGCGGCGACGCAGCCGGCGGCCATGCTGAGCCCGAGCGGGATCTTCAGTACCGTCACCGCGTAGCTGGTCATGTAGTGCAGCACGATATAGGTGGCGGAGGTGCCGCCGATCGTCACCAGCACGCCGGCCACCACCACGCGGCCGTGCCCACGGAAGATTTCAGTCAGGCCTGCGCGTTCATGGCCCGGCGCGCCGGCGGCCGGCGCTTCGGCGGTTTCTTCCAGGTGGCGGCGGATATAGAGACCGAGCGGGATCACCAGGACGAGACCAGCCGGCTCGGCATCATCACGCGCCATAACGCGGTGCGCAGCCCCGCGGCGCAGTGCTTCACCGACTGCCTGCTGCAGGAAATCCGGCGCCGCGCGCGCTCGGCGGCGCAGAAGGACAGCGAGTTGTTCGACGAGCTGGAAGTCTTGTACTGAGCGCCCAGGCTCGCGACTGCCCGGAAAAGAAAATCGGCCCCATGTGGGGCCGATGTGTCTGGGTGCGACCGGATCAGGCAGCTTCTTTCAGTTCCGCCAGCGCGCGCCGGCCCGCGACCAGTTGCTGCGCCACTTCGGCCACGCGGGCACCCAGGTGCTCGGCGGTGCGCAGGTCGGCCAGCGGCGGCACCACGTCGGCGCTTTCATCGGCGTTGGACTGTGCGGCGGCGCCCAGGAAGAAGCCGTGGCGGTTCAGCGAGTCCTCGGTCGACTTGGAGTTGTTGTGGCCCGGGGGCAGGCCCAGGTTGACCCAGTGCATGCCGTGCTGCGCCGCAAAGATCGCGATCTGCTGCAGCGTGGCCAGCTTGTCGCCGGAGCGCGAAGCCGCGTTGGTGAAGCCGGCCGCGACCTTGTTGGCCCACTTGCCGCCCTTGGCAAAGACATTGCGCGAGGTGGCGTCCATAAAGCCCTTGAACTGTGCCGAGGCGCTGCCCATGTAGGTCGGCGCGCCGAATATGATGGCGTCCACCTGTTCCAGCGTGTCCCAGTGCTGGTCGATGTCCTCGACCGGGATCAGCAGGCTTTCAGTGCCTGCGACATTGCCGGCGCCGCGCGCAACGGCCTGGGCCTGCTTGGCGGTGTGGCCGTAGCCGCTGTGGTAGACGATGGCGACGCGGGTTTGTGCGGTGGTCATGATGGTGGATCCCCTTGGTAGTAGCGAAAATCTGAATACCCTTATGCTGCATCGCGTGATGGACTGGTGCGGTTGCGGCGGGTGGTGAAAGCAGTGTAGGGAGCCGTGGGGCGGACTGCGTGAGCGTCCATGCAATCAGTTGTTGAATTTTTCTGAACAACCGGAATCCGGTGCCGGCTCCATCTCCTCCGCGGGTTTTCCCCGCGGCCAAGCGCGTGGCAATAGTGCTGTGGACACGATAAAGTTGCGACACATTCACCTGTGCCCGGCGCCTCCATCCTCCGCGCCAGAACCCGCAACCGCTTCCGATCCCCATGAAACCAGGCGGCAGGCAGATTTTGGCGGTCCGGCAGCAGCGCCGTTCCGGTATCCCCCGCATCCCGTTCGCGAACCGCTCCGCGCTGGCGTTCGCCGCGCTGGTCCTGGCCAGCGCCGGCGCGCGTGCCGCCGACCCGCCCGGCACGGCAGTGGCCGCCGCCACCGCCGAAACGCTGCCCGACGTGGTGGTCAGCGCCACCCGCAGCGAGCAGCGCCGCTTTGACGCGCCGGCGGCGGTGGACAGCGTGCCGGTCGATCCGCTGCGCAGCGCCACGCCGCTGGTGAACCTGTCCGAGGTGCTGGCCGGCGTGCCGGGCGTGGCGGTGCGCGACCGGCAGAACTACTCGCAGGACCTGCAACTGGCGGTGCGTGGCTTTGGCACGCGCTCCACCTTCGGCGTGCGCGGCGTGCGCCTGTATGTCGACGGCATCCCGGCCACCATGCCGGACGGGCAGGGCCAGGCTTCCACTGCCGACCTTGCCAACGCCAGCCGCGTCGAGGTGCTGCGCGGCCCGTTTGCGCAGATGTATGGCAATGCGTCGGGCGGCGTGGTGCAGGTGTTCACGCCCGATCCGCCCAGGGATGGCTTCAGCGGGCGCGCGTCGACGGGCTTCGGCTCCGATGGCCAGTGGCAGGCGGGCATCGCGCTGGCCGGCGGCAACGACCGGCTCGGCGGCTCGCTCGACGCCTGGACCTACCAGACCGACGGCTACCGCGACCACAGCGCGGCGCGCCGCTACCAGCTCAATGCCAAGGTAGTGGCGCAGCCGGCGAGCGGCACGCGCGTGACCGGCCAGTTCAACTATTTCAACCAGCCGCTGGCGCAGGACCCGCTGGGGCTCACGCGCGCGCAGGCTGATGCCAATCCGCGCCAGGCGGTGTCCGCGGCGACCCAGTTCGATACCGGCAAGAACGTCGAGCAGACCCAGGCCGGCGTGGTGGTGGACCACCAGCTGACCGGGACCGACAGCGTGTCGGCACGCCTGTACGGCGGCACGCGCAACCTGTACCAGCGGCTGGGCTTCAGCGGAGCCGCGCCGAATTCGGCCGGCGGCATCGTCGACCTGGACCGCACCTACGGCGGCGCCGCGCTGTCATGGAGCCGGCGCACCGCCACCGCCGCCGGCCTGCCGCTGCTGTGGAGCGCCGGGCTCGAAGCCAACGGCATGCGCGATGGCCGCAACGGCTACGTCAACCAGAACGGCACGCAGGGTGCGCTGCGCCGCGACGAGACCAATACCGCGACCGACCTCGGCGCCTTTGCACAGTTCGACTGGACCTTCCACCCGGCCTGGCAACTGGTGGGCGGCGTGCGCGCCAGCCGGGTGCGGCTTGGCATTGACGACCACTTCATCAATGCGGCCAGCCCCGATGACAGTGGCAGCGCGACCTACAGCAACGTCAGCCCCGTGCTTGGCGTGGTGTGGCACGCGCTCGATTCGCTCAACGTCTACGCCAACCTCGGCCGCGGCTTCGAGACCCCGACGCTGACTGAAGTCGCCTACGGACCCGGCGGCGTAGGCAGCAACCTGGGGCTGCAGGCCTCCACCAGCCGCCAGGGCGAGATCGGCATCAAGTGGCAGGCGGCGGGGCAGCGGCTGGAGGCGGCGCTGTTTGATGCCGACAGCCACGACGAGGTGGTGCCCCAATCGAACAATGCCGGGCGCACCGTCTACCAGAATGTCAGCGGCGTGCACCGGCGCGGCTTCGAACTGGGCTGGCGCGGCGGCTTTCTCGGTGAGGTGGGCACGCCGGGCAAGGGCGGCGGCAGCCGTATCGAGGCAGGACTGGCCTATACCTGGCTCGATGCTTACTTCGGCGACAGCTTCGTCAACGCGCAGGGCCAGACCGTGGCGGCCGGCAAGCGCCTGCCCGGCACCGCGCGCCACAGCCTGGGCGCGGACTTGTCATGGCGGCCGGCTGCGCCGCTGACGCTGGGGGCAGAGATGCGCGTGGACAGCCGCGTCTACGCCGATGATCTCAACACGCAGGCCGCGCCAGGCTATGCGGTGTTCAACCTGCGCGCCGGCTATGAATTCCGCATCGGCCCGACCCGGCTCTATGTCTTCGGCCGCATCGACAACCTCACCGACCGGCGCTATATCGGCTCGGTGATCGTCAACGAGGCCAACGGGCGGTATTTCGAACCCGCGCCGGGGCGGCGCTTCTTCCTGGGGCTGCGCGCTGCCCTTTGAGGCGCGCCGGATAGCGGTCAGCCTGCGGATCAGGACTCTATGCCGTCAGGCTGGCAAAGCTGTCCTGTATCCCTCAGAGCGGGCTAATGCCACTGGTTCCGGCACACCGTTGGTGTGCTCCCCCCTATGCTCTCACCACCATCGACAACTCGCTCGCCAGCGACGCCAAGTACGACGCAGGCGCGCTGGTGGCACACACTGACCGCGTAACCTCCATTGCAAGAAATCGTCATGGTATCGCGGGAGACTCACGCGCGCCGGCCTGTCCGCTCATACCAGCCAACGAAAATCCCGCCTGAAAACTCAGATTTTTTTTAATTCTGATTTAAATAGATCGCATTCATTTATAGGAAACGTCCGATATCCGGCTGGACTCCACTTCCATATAAAAGGCGTATTGATGCGCATCAAGTGCGGGCGCAGCGATCGCCCCGCAAAATAGCTAGCCATTGGCTGCCTGTGGCAGTCACCAATCCATTCTCACGGATCGTGTTTGCATGGGCAGCCGATCGCTTTCCTCTCGTACCGTCACTGTCAAGGGCAATGGCCTGCCCGAATTGATGGGGCAGCCCGCGTTGGTGCTTTCCAAGCTGTCTGGCACCGAGCGCCTGTGCGAACTGTTCGAATACGAGTTGGAGCTGAAGACGCCGGACGACCGCCAAGCGCTGTTCGGCCCGGCGGCGGACCTCGATACGAAGGCGCTGCGCGGCCAGGAGCTGACCGTCACGATTCAGCTCGACGGCATGGGCACCGGAATGGCGGGCGGTGTCGGCGCGGGCACGCGAGAAATCACGGGCATGGTCACCGATGTGCGAGGCCCCATTGCAGTCGGTCACCAGATTGTCTACCGCCTCACCCTGCGCCCCTGGCTGTGGCTGGCGATACTGACCAAGGACTTCCGCATTTTCCAGCAGCAAAGCGCCGTCGAAATCCTCGACACGCTGCTCTCGGACTATACCTTCCCGGTCGAGCGGCGCCTGGACGTGGCGCGCTACCCCAAACGCGAATACCAGGTCCAGTATGGCGAGAGCGATTTCGACTTCTTCCAGCGCCTCACTCAAGAATGGGGGATTTCCTGGCACATCGAACACAGCGAGGGCAAGCACCGGCTGGTGCTGACCGACGGCAACGGCGCCTTTGCCCCGTTTGCCAGCTCCGCCTACCATTCGATCCGCTGGGCACGCTCGTCCGACCGCATCGACGAGGAACACCTCCATGAGTTCGAGCTGCACGACCGGCTGGTGTCGGGCCAGTGGACCAGTTCCGACTACGATTTCGTCAAGACGCGGGCCGACTTGACGGTACGCGCTGCTGATCCACTCGACACCGCGCACGCCGGCCAGGAAATCTACGAGTTCCCTGGCGACCACAGCCAGCCGGCCACCGGCAACGACCCGTGGAAGGAAGGCGACCAGGTGGCCCGGCAGCGCATGGAAGCGCTGCGCCAGCATGGCAGCCGCGCCAGCGGGCGCGGGAATGTGCGCGCCATGGTGCCCGGCTGCACCTTCACGCTGGCGAACTTCATCCAGCCCAAGGCCAACCGCGAATACATCATTCTCGGCACGCACCTGCTGATCGAGGACGTACCGGAAGCGTCGGGCGGCAGCCAGCCGTGGCGCTGCGAGGTGGCATTCACCGCCCAGCCGTCCAACGAACTGTTCCGCCCCGAGCGCACCCAGCCCAAGCCGCGCGCCCACGGGCCGCAGACCGCCACCGTGGTCGGTCCAGAGGGCCAGGAAACGTGGACCGATGAGTACGGGCGCATCCGTATTCAGCTGCACTGGGACCGGCAAGGCAAGCGCGACGCCAATAGCTCATGCTGGGTGCGGGTGGCCTCGTCCTGGCAGGGCGAGCGTTTCGGCGCCGTGCACGTGCCGCGCATCGGTCAGGAGGTGATGGTCGAGCACCTGAACGGCGATCCGGATTGCCCTATCGTGACCGGCAGCGTGCCCAACAAGCTGAACATGCCGCAGTGGCCGCTACCGGAGTTCCACGCGCTGTCGGGCTTCGTCAGCAAGGAGGTGCACGGGAATCGCACCAATACCTTTGCAGGACGCCAGCGAAGGACAGATCCAGACCCAGCTGCAGAGTGACCACCAGACCTCGTGGCTGGGGCTGGGCTTCCTCACTCGCATCATCCGCGGCAGTGGCCGCAAGGACAAGCGTGGCGAAGGCTTCGAGCTGCGCTCCGACGCGCAGGGCGTGGTGCGTGCCAATGGCATGCTGTTTACCACCGAGCCCCGCGCCAACGCCAGTGCCCACCACAAGGACATGGGCGAGACGGTGCAGCGCCTCACGGTGGCGCGTGACCAGCAGGAGACGCTGGCGGAACTGGCGCAGGAACACGACGCGCAAGAGTGCACCGACCAAGCCGAGGTCGCGAAGATCATCAAGGCGCAGAACGACGACATCCGGGGCAATGGTACCGCCAACGCCGAGACCGGCGACTTCCCAGAACTGGCCGTGCCCCACCTGGTACTGGCTAGCCCGGCCGGCATCGAGGCCAGTACCGCGCGCTCGACCCACTTCGCCGCTGGAGAGCACCTGGCCTTCACCAGCGCCGGGCACACGAGCCTCGCCATCGGGCAGCGCCTGCTGGCGAGCGTAAGCCGGGGCGTGCGCATCTTCATCCAGAGCATGGGCTGGCGGCTGGTCGCCGCCGGGGGCGACATCGACCTGCGCGCGCTGCAGGACAGCATCAACCTGCTGGCGAAGCTGAACGTCACGGCCACGGCCAACCGCATCACGCTGTCGGCCAAGGAGGAACTGGTGGTGGCGGGCGGTGGCAGCGCCACCATCTACAACGCGGGCGGCATCACCCACAAGACGAGCGGCCCATACACCATCCACGCGGCCAGCTATACCTTCACCAGTGCGCAGAAGTATGTCGCGCAGTTCCCCGAGCCGCCCAAGCCCGGCAAGGGCAATCTCGAACTGTTCAATCACTACGCCAACCGCTTGGGTATCGATGGTGGCGACTTCACGGTCGAGGACGCCTTGGGCAAGGTCACCACTGGCAAGCTCGACACCAAGGGCTTCGCGGCGGTTAGCGGCATCGCACCGGGCCCGGCCAGGGTCAGCTTTGGTAAGGACCCGACCGATACCTGGGCCGAGGGCAGCTATGTCGCCAAGCCAACCTGGCCGCCGGCCGGCGCATCGGCCGACGGCGCAGGCGCGCTGACGCAGGCTTCAGGCATTGCTGTCGGCACCGCCGCCGGCGCCATGGCAAGCCAGGTGCTGGCAGCCGCTGGACAGGCCACCCAGGCACTGCAACTGGCGCAACAAGTGGCCGGCGCGGTCAAGGCCGGTCCTGCCGGCTTGGTTGGCCTGGGCCTGTCCGGTGCGCAGAGCCTGCTGGGCGAGGCCATGCCAACCGCAGGCACGCCGACGCTTGCCAAGGCCAGCCCGCATCCCACGCAGACCACGATGCGCGTGCCCGGCTTTGTCTGAGCACATCGAGCCAAGAATACGAACAATCCTTGACTTGACCTATGGCTGAACCTACACCCGCAGCAAAGCCGCGCGAGCCGCAAACCGCCGTCGCGCCCCTGAACACCATCGCGCTCGAGGACATCGGCAAGGGCGCCGCCAGGTTCGACGCCTGGCTGCAAAGCGCCAGCGGCGGCCTCGTGACGCTGGAGCGCATCAAGACCGTGGCGGGCAGCCTGCCGGTGGTGGGCAACATTATCGCGCTGGTCGACGCCTTGGGCGATGTCGTCACGCTGGTACGCACCAAGTCGCAGAACTTCCTGGACTGGGTGAGCCTGGGCATCAACCTGATCGGCGTGTTGCCCGCGCCGCCGACCATGGCCGCCGCGAGGATGAGCCTGCGCCCGACGCTGGCGCTGGTGCGCCAGGAGCTACGCCAGGCGGCCAAGGCCGCGCTGGGGGATGGGATCATCGAGGTGCTGGTCGGGCACCTGAACGCCACCATCATCGGTGAGATCGATGACTTCGTGGCCAAGGCGCAGGCCAAGCTCGCCACCATTCTCAATGATGCCGGGGTGCTGGGCGAGAAGATGGTGCTGGAGGTCGCCGGCGGCCTGGAGAAGGTGGCGCTGGGCAAGCTCAACGCTGCCGGCAATGCGCAAACAGCGGTCAGCCAGGCACGAGAAGGTGCCAGCCAACTCCTGCATGATCCCAAGAAGGCCATTGGCAACTTCTTGAACGCTACCTGGAACGCCTACAAGGCCGCTGGCAAGGCCGTTGTCAACACGGCGGTCAAGGTTGGCATGCCGGCCGAAATCCGGCAGACGGTGGTGGCCCATGTCGGCCAGTTGCGGACCATGGGGCCCGTGCTGCGCGCGCAGATGACCAGGCTCGCCGACCCGAGGCTACAGCACAGCATTGGCTGGCTGCTGTCGATGCTGGTCCAGGCGGTGGCTGCCTGGCGCAAGAGGAAAGGCAACCATCAGGCCGCCAACGTCCACCCGAAGCAAACCAGCCAGGCCCGCAAGACCGGCCACGAAGGCGAACTGGAGGTGAGCAGCCACCAGGCGCCGGCCAAGGCCAGCCCCGGCTGCAAGAACTGTCCCGCGCCGGCGGGCAGCACCAACAGCATCAGTTTTGCAATGGGCGACGAAACGCTGTCGCACACCGATTTTGTCTTGCCGGGGCTGTTCCCCATCGACTGGGCGCGCACCTACCGCTCCAGCCTGGGCGCCTATGACGGCGGTGAACAGGGCGCGCGCTGGATCACGCCGTACACCACGCGCTTTGATGTGATACGCAAGGAGGGCCAGGAAGCGCTGCGCTACCATGCCGCCGACGGGCGCAGCCACGACTACCCGCTGCCGGCGGTGGGCAAGTTCCACCACGACCCCATCGATAACGTGACGCTGGTGCGGGTGTCGGAGAACGGCCTGACGCTGGCGCGCGGCTTCGAGAGCCAGGAAACCTACCGGCGCCATGGTCAGCGCTTCCGCCTGACCGGCATTACGCTTAGAAGCGGTGCAGGTGTCGCGCTGCACTACGACCACCGCATTGACGGCGACACCGTGCTGTCGGACGTGATCGCTTATCAGGGCGAGACCGTCTTCGCCCACGTTGGTGTGCGCCCGGATGCCAAGGGCCGCATTGCCGAGTTGTGGCAGATCGCAGACAGCAAGCTGGTGCGCCAGCTTTCCCGCTACACCTACGACGATGCGGGCGACCTCACCATGGCGCAGGACGAGAACGCCGCGCATTGGGAGTACACCTATCAGCACCATCTCGTCACGCGCTATACCGACCGCACCGGGCGCGGCATGAACCTGCAGTGGCAAGGTGACGGCCCGGACGCCAGGGCCGTGCGCGAATGGGCCGACGATGGCAGTTTCGATACCCGCCTGGAGTGGGACGAGAACATCCGGCTGACCTACGTTACCGATGCCCATGGCAACGAGACCTGGCATTACTACGACATTCTCGGCTACACCTATCGCATCCAGCACCCGGATGGCTTGTCGGAGTGGTTCTTCCGCGACCACGCCAAGAACGTGGTCAAGCATGTGCACACCGATGGCGCGGTCGATCGCTATGCCTACGACGAGCGCGGCAATCTGGTCGAACACATCCGCCCCGACGACAGCGTGGTGCACTACGCCTGGGATGATAAGGACCAGCTCATCAAGATCCGCGACGCCGAGGGCGGGCTGTGGCTGCGCGATTACGATATCAAGGGCAACCTGACCGAGGAAATCGATCCGCTCGGGCACAAGACAGCATACGCCTACAACAAGTCGGGCTTGCCGGTGGAGATCACCGATGCCAAGGGCGGCAAGAAGCAGCTCGCCTTCACCGCCACCGGACAGCTGGCCAGCTACACCGACTGCTCGGGCAAGACCAGCGCCTGGAAGTACGGCGAGCGCGGGGAACTGGTCAGGTTCACCGATGCGGCGGGCAATGCCACCCAGTACCACTACGAGGCCGGGCAGCTCGCCAGCGTTACCCATCCCGACCAGCGGGTGGAGCGCTTCGAGCGCGACGCCGAGGGGCGGCTGCTGGTGCACACCGATGCGCTGCACCGCCGCACCGCCTGGCGCTATAACGAGGTCGGTCTGATTGCCGAGCGCACCGACGCCGCCGGCCAGACGCTCGGCTACCGGTGGGACCGGCTGGGACGGCTGGCCACGCTCACCAACGAGAACAGCGCCAGCACCGAATTCCAGTACGACCCGGTGGGGCGCCTGCTGCGCGAGAGCGGTTTCGACGGCAAGACGACCGAGTACAACTACGACCCGGCAAGCGGCTTGCTGGATTGGACGGTGGACTCGGGCCAACTGATGACGGATTTCGTCTTTGACGCCATGGGTCGCCTCACGCGCCGCCGTGCGGGGCTGATTGACGCCGACAACCGGGTGCCGCATGTACTGACGGAAACCTTCGCCTATAACGGCAACGGGCGCCTGATCCTGGCCGAAAACGCCGACAGCCGCCTGCAATGGTTCCACGATGCAGCGGGCAATGTGGTACGCGAGCACCAGCACTACCGCTGCCTGAAGGAGCCGCTGGTGGCCGTGTGGCGGCACGAATACGACGCGCTGAACCAGCGCATCGCCACCGTTCGCCCGGACGGGCACCGCGTGGGCGTGCTTACCTACGGCTCGGGCCATGTGCACGGCGTGATGCTGGACGACCGGGAGTTGGTGCAGTTCGAGCGCGACAACCTGCACCGGGAGATTGCCCGCACGCAGGGCAACCGGCTGGCGCAGTCGCAGGTGTACGACCCCGCGGGACGCCTCCTGGAGCAGACGCTTTCACACGTCGAGGGCGCCCATGCGGGCCAGCGCATGCTGCGCCGCGAGTACCAATACGATGCGGCGGGGCAACTGTCCAGCATCCGCGACCTGCGGCGCGGCACGCTGCAATACCGCTACGATCCGGTGGGGCGCCTGCTGGAGGCCAACAGCGCGCTCGGGGTGGAAACCTTTGACTTCGACCCGGCGGGCAATCTGCTGCACGACCCCGACACGCGCGTATTCAAAGCCGACCCGGCCCGTGGCCGGCCCGAGTTCCACAGCCGCCTGCAAGGCCGCCCGAAGCTGGTGGACAACCTGCTCAAGCAGTACGCCGGTACCCACTACGAGTGGGACGAGCGCGGCAACCTGAGTTTGCGCGTGGTCAACGGTGTCCATGAGCGCTTCGCCTGGGATGCCTTCAACCGGCTGGTGGGCTGGCACAATCCGAAGGTGGAGGTGCGTTACCGGTACGACGCACTTGGGCGGCGGCTGTCCAAGTCGTCATCGGCCAACTACTTCGAGAATCAGAATGACGGCGAAATCTACCGGCGCAACGAGCGGGCACGGCTGAACCAGGAATACGGCTGCGCCTTCACGCTGTATGGCTGGGACGGTGACCAACTTGCGTGGGAGAGCCGCCAGGAACCCGAGGCCGGTGTCGGCGACCACTTCCGGATAATACCGGGTGCGGAGCGCACCACGCACTACCTGTACGAGCCGGGCAGTTTGGTGCCGCTGGCGCAGGCGGTGCGGCGCGAGGCCATCGACCTGCTGCCTGAACCCGCCTGGGAGGGCGACTACGACCTGGACGACGATCCGCTGTGGACCCGCGAGATTGCGCCGCAGCCGTTCGAGGCGCTGGCCTGGTATCAATGCGACCACCTGGGCACGCCGCAGGAACTGACCGACGAGGCGGGCGAGCTGGCGTGGAGCGCGCAGTACAAGGCATGGGGTGCCGCGCAGGAGGCAATCTCGAACGCCGCGAGGAAGGCCGGCATCCAGAATCCGCTGCGCTTCCAGGGGCAGTATTACGATCACGAGAATGGGCTGCACTACAACCGGCACCGGTATTATGATCCGGGAACCGGGCGCTTCGTCTCCAAAGACCCATCGGGCTGGCTGGCGGGCTGAACCTGAATCAGTACGCGCCGAACCCGATAAGCTGGGTTGATCCGCTCGGGCTGGCATGCAGTCAGACGCGGCGCGCTAGTCTGAGAGAAGTTCGGCGACAGCTTGGCATTCCAATGTCTCAGCAACCAACAAGTCAGAAAATGGTTCCATTAACTGACTCAAGCGGTGCTTGGATCCTCGGCAACGACAAGCACCCGATCATGACCAGAGAGTTGACCTATCAGTTGAATGGGAAGAATGTGATTATTCAAGACCACTCGGCAGGGCACTACTACAATGAAGGAGGTGTTGGCGACCAGCCGTCGCACCATAATGTACGCCCCGAAGACAATACTCGGACGGGCAAAGTCGATGGTATGGACGATCATTACCATTTCAATTGCCGGAATAAGAAATGAAGACAACTGCGAGGTTAATGAATCCCAAAGCCATGATTTCCATATATGGTGAGTTTCCGTCACTTAGTGGATCTGAACTTTCTGACGTCCATGTCAAGCGCGATGAGCCGCGGCTATCGGTCAAGCTTATAACTGAAGAGAAGCCAAAATCTTGCCCTGACCGATGGCCCAAGAACTATGACGTGGTTCATATTAAGCTATCATTTGTCGGCTTGAGCTGCTTGTCCTTCAGCCACTGGGGGCATGAGAACATCATCGACAAGTTCGAATGGGAGGATATGGAAGAATCAGTATCTGTGCGGTTTGTATGCAAAAATCAAACTACGTTGGCATTCTCATGTGATTGGATTCGCATCGAGAGCATTACTTACGGGCATGTTGGCAGTCCGTGAAAGACATACGAAGGGGCCGCAAGCTGACGCCGCGCCCTCGAATCAGTAACGTATCGAACCCGGTAGGCCCTGTGGAATTGAGTCACGGCAATCAGCCTGCCCCCGACCAACGGGCTATCAGAACCACAATGTTATCCATGATCGATGGACGGCATATCCGATACATTAGTGGGGCGACAAAATGATTTGCCACAAGGTGTGGATAGGATGAAATTGTTGAAGCAAGGATTAACAGGTCGCTGAAATACCTCCAGCGGACGTCAGCGTGACAACTGGCTGAAGCGTTGATTTGAGGACCCCATCCAACCCCACATTCATGCGCGGCGGAGACACCTTCACCGAAAGTTTGTTCACCATGCGGCGTCTGGATGATTTCGTGCCGAAGTCGCACCCGCTGCGCTCGATCCGAACCATGGCCAACCAGGCGCTGGTGAAGATGGACCGGTTGTTCGCGCAGATGTACGAGGCCGACATCAAGGGTGGCCGGCCTAGCATCGCGCCGGAGAAGTTGCTGCGCGCCATGCTGCTGCAGGTGCTCTACAGCATCCGCTCCGAACGTCAATTGATGGAGCAGACGCAGTACAACCTGCTGTTTCGCTGGTTCATCGGGCTATAGATGGACGCCCCAGTTTGCGTGCCAACGGTCTTCACCAAGAACCGCGAACGGCTGACTAAGCATGATGCTGTGATCGAGTTCTTCAACGAGGTGCTGGCTATCGCGCAGAAGAAGAACTGGCTGTCGGGGGAGCACTTCAGCGTCGACGGCACGCTGATTCAGGCGTGGGCAGGCCACAAGAGCTTTGTGCGCAAGGACGGCGGTGACAAGGACAATAACGACGGCGGTAACTTCAAGGGTCGCAAGCGCAGCAACGACACGCACGAGTCCAAGACCGATCCCGATGCCAGGCTGTACCGCAAGGGCAAGACTGCGAGTGAACTGCGCTACATGGGCTATACCCTGAGCGACAACCGCCACGGCCTGGTGGTGAGCGCCATGGTGACCAATGCGGACGGACACGCCGAGCGCGAGGCCCGCGAAGGTCATGCATCAACGATGCCAGGCAGGTGACTGAAGATCTGAATGTGGAAGTCACCGTGGGCGCGGATAAAGGCTACGACGCGCAGGAGTTCATTCAAGCCTGCCTGGAGATGAAGGTGACGCCGCATGTGGCGCAAAACACCTCGGGTCGGCGCTCGGCGGTTCCTGATGCCATTGCCCGCAGCGAGGGATATGCCATCTCGCAGCAAAAGCGCAAGCTGATCGAGCAAGGCTTCGGCTGGGTCAAGACGGTCGGGCGCATGCGCCAGGTGATGGTGCGCGGACTGAAGCGAGGCGACCAGATGTTCGTGCTGAGCATGGCCGCCTACACCTCGTGCGCATGCGTTCGCTGGGAAAAATCCGTCCGCAGTTGCAGTAAGCGGGCCAAGAATGCCGGAAACGGGCGCCCAACAGCCGAAAAAAACGATTCAGGGGCGCATAGCTTCCGGATTGTGAAATCAAGCAGTGCTTACCTGCACAGGCGGAAAGCATTCCGTTTGTGCGGCAGTACTTCAGCAGCCTGCTAGTCTGCTATTACCTTGAGCGTAGCGCCGACAGCGGGTCACTGCTGGCGTTGGCCTATTGCGGGCTTCTTCCTGAACCTGTTTAACCTGGTTCCGCTTTCACCCTTCGATGGCGGGGGGCGGGCTGTGGCAATGACAGCACCAGCCCGTTACTGTTACGGTCACTGCGGCGGCGCGCAAGCCACCGAGGTAAAATCGCCCCGGCCGCACAATCCGGCGAGGCGCCGGGTGCCCTGCGATCTGTAGCCAGACTCCAGCAATTCCCAGTCAACCGCGCCAGCTAGAGGCATTGGTTTGCGAGGGGAAGCAAACCGCCAGCAGGCCAGTTTTCTCAGCGATCAGAGGGCACTAGCTCCTGACCAGCAACACCGGGCAGTGCGCATGGGCAAGCACTCGCCTGGCGACCGAGCCGATGATGGCATCCAGGAAGCCGCCGCGGCCGTGCGAGCCCATCACGATCAGGCTGGCGCCGATGCTGCCCGCGTACTCGACGATGCGGGCCGGTGCGAAGCCGACGAAGCCGTGGCACTCGCAAGCGATACCGGCCTCGCCCAGGATGCTCGCCACGGACTGCATCGCCTTGTCGTTCTGTTCGCGATGCCAGGCATCCAGGGTGGACCGGTCGATGAAGGTCTTGATGTCGCCAGCCACATCCGGTTCGCAGTGCACCACGTGCACCACGAAATCGCGGCTGAACAGGGGATTCTGTACCAGGTAGCGGGCGGCCGCGTCGCTATAGGCCGACCCGTCGGTCGCAAGCAGGATCTTGTTCATGGAATCGCTCCTTATGTGCGCCGGTTCCCTGCCCTGCGCTCGCGCGGGGCGCAGTGGCCGCCCAGTTCGTCCCCGGCGTGCGCAAGCGTGCGCCTGGCCCTGGCCCGGCTGACCAGGACGGACACGAACAACGTCATGGCGACGGCGCCGAGAGACCAGTGCACCGGCACATGGAACCACGGCTCGGCCAGCATCTTGGCGCCGATAAAGGCCAGCACGATGGCCAGGCCGTACTTCAGATAATGGAAATGCTGCGCCAGGTTGGCCAGCAGGAAATACAGCGCCCGCAGCCCCATGATGGCGAAGATGTTCGAGGTGAAGACGATGAACGGGTCGGTGGTGACGGCGAAGATGGCCGGAATGCTGTCGACGGCAAACACCAGGTCGGTCGCCTCGACCAGCAGCACCACCAGGAACATCGGTGTCGCATGGCGCAGGCCGTCGACGCGCACGAAGAAGTGCTCGCCGTGATAGTCCGCGGTGATCCGCATATGCGCACACAGGAAGCGAACGATGGGATTGCGCGAGAGATCGGGGGCACGCCTGGAGACGAACAGCATCTTGATGCCGGTGAACAGCAGGAACACGCCGAACACGTAGAGGATCCACGAGAATTCGCTGATCAGCCACACGCCGAGCAGGATCATGACGGCGCGCATCACGATCGCGCCGACTACGCCGAACAGCAGCACCCTGCGCTGCAACTCCGGCGGCACCGCGAAATAGCCGAAGATCATCGCGAACACGAACATATTGTCGACCGACAGCGACAGCTCGATCAGGTAGCCGGTATAGAACTCCAGCACCTTGCGGTCTGCGGTCTCGCGTCCGGCGCTTCCGGCCAGCAGCCACCACAGGGCGATGCCGAAGAGCACCGCCAGCGTCGACCAGGCCAGGGTCCAGCCCAGCGCCTCGCGCGTTGAAACGCGGTGCGCGTGCCGGCCGCCAAGGACGAACACGTCCACCACCAGCGTCCCCAGCACCAGGACCAGGAAGCCGGCCCACATCGGGGCGGTGGCAAAGGTATCCATGCCGCTAGGGTCCTGCTCCGTCGGCAGCTGTCATGGCAAGTTCCTCGCGGCGCGGGGCACTAGGCCCGCCTCGCATCCCGGTGCGTCGTGCGCCGCGCATCCGGTTCGCCGCAGTAATGGAGGATCTCGGCGCGGGCGGTGTTGCGCAGGCGCATGGCGGCGGGCCAGTCTGCGCCGTCCGGCCAGAGCGGGCTGCCGATGACCACGCCGATTGGCCCGCGGCGCGGCAGCCACTGGCCGTCGCGCAGCACCGAGCGGGTGCCGCGGATGGCGACCGGCACCACAGGCGCGCCGGCCCGCGCGGCCGCCAGGAAAGCGCCCGAGCGGAAGGCCTGCAGCCCCGGCGCACGGCCGAAGGTGCCTTCGGGGAAGAACAGCGCCGAATGCCCGGCGCGCACCGCGGCCACCACGCGCTCCACATCCTCGTGCTCGCGCACGTTATCGAAGCGGTCGATGAAGTCCGCGCCGATGCTGGCCAGGTAGGTGCCGGGAATGCGCTGGCGCTGCAGCTCGCGCTTGGCGACCATGCATACCGGCGTGGGCAGCGCGGCCACCAGCACGATGCCGTCCAGGTAGCTGGCGTGGTTCGAGACCAGGATGCAGGGCCGGTTGCGCGGCAGGTGCTCAAGCCCTTGCACGAACCAGGGCACCGCGCCCAGCCTGAGAAACAGCCGGGCGGCGTGGTGGCTGAGCGTCCAGCCCAGTGCCGGCCGGTGCAGCGCAACCGATGCCAGCCAGGTCGCCGGCGCCAGCGTTGCGAACAGGAGCCAGGTGTAGAGCGCGTAGGACAGGCTCGCGGCGGTCTGCCGGCCGCGCCGCAGTTCCGGCCGCAGCGCGCGCCAGCCAAAGCGCGCGATCTGCAGCCAGGGCGCTTCCACGCCGCGGCCGGGGCGTCCGTGCTCGAAGCGCTCGCGGCAGGCGGCGCGCCGGATCTTGCCGCTCGATGTCTTCAGGATGCTGTGCGGCGGCACCAGCGCGATATGGTCGGGCGGCATGCCCAGCACGTCGAGGGCGGTCTTCAGCGCCTGCCGGTGCAGCGCGCGGCGCGCCTGCACATCCTTCTCTGCGGTTTCCGCCATCACCACGATGCGTTCCGTGCCGCTATCCGGATCGGGACTGCCGAACACGGCCACGCAGCCCTTGCGTATGCCGGGGATGGCGCCGACCGCCTGCTCCAGTTCATAGGGATAGATATTGCGGCCGCCGCGAACGATGGTTTCCTTGGCGCGCCCGGTGATATAGACCTCATCGGCGGCGATATAGGCATAGTCGCCGGTGTTCAGCCAGCCGCGGTCGAACAGCTGGCGGGTCTGCACGGGATTGCGGAAATAGCCGCTGGTGGCTGAAGGGCCGCGGAACTGCAGCAGACCTTCATGCCGCTCGCCCAGTTCGCGTCCTGTGGCGTCGACGATGCGGACTTCGTGGCCGGACAGCGGCCGGCCGCAGGACGGGAATTCCAGTGTCTCGCGCTCGCCAGTGGGCCCGTGTTCGCCCGCGGGCACGGCCACGGCAGTACGCGTGAATTTGTCGCGGTCGATGCGGTCGGCCGCCAGCCCTCGGCCAAGCGGCGGAAAGGTCAGGCCCAGCGAGGCCTCCGCCAGCCCGTACACCGGCGCGGCAGCCTGCGGGCGCAGGCCGTAGCGGGCAAAGCGCTCCATGAAGACGCGCATGGTCTGCAGGCTCACCGGCTCCGCGCCATTGAAGACGAAGCGCCAGCTGGACAGGTCCAGCCCGGCCAGGTCGGCATTGGCGAGCTTGCGCAGGCACAGTTCGAAGGCGAAGTTGGGCCCGCCCGAGAGCGTGCCGCGGTACTTGTGGATCGCCCAGAGCCAGCGCTCGGGCCGCGCCAGGAAGGCAAGCGGCGACATCACCACCAGCGGGTAGGCGTAGTACAGGCTGCCCAGCCAGGCGCCGATCAGGCCCATGTCGTGATAGAGCGGCAGCCAGCTGACAAAGACGTCCTGCGAGCCGACGGCCAGTGTCTTGCCCATGGCGCGCAGGTTGGCCAGCAGGTTGGCATGGCTGAGCACGACCCCCTTGGGCGAGCCGGTGCTGCCTGAGGTGTATTGCAGCAGGGCGATGTCGTGCGCGCGCAGCATCGGATGGACCGGGGCGCCGCCGCCGTCCGCCAGCTCCTGCGGCGTGAGCACGCTATGCAGCGTTCCCGTGCTGGCCTTGAGCAGGGCCGCCAGCGGCCGCGCCTGTGCCACCGTGATCAGGACCGGCGCCTGCGCGTTGGCCAGGATGCCGGCGTGGCGCTGCAGGTGGTCGCCGATCTGCGCCAGCCGCGCCGGCGGGTAGAGCGGCACCGGAATCCCGCCCGCCAGCAGCACGCCGCAGAAGCTGTAGAAGTATTCGGGGCTGGTGGGCAGCATGATGGCCACGGCCGTGCCCGCGCTCACGCCGCGGGACACCAGCCCGGCCGCGATGGCCGCAGCGCCGCGGTGCAGCTGGGCAAAGCTGATCTGCGTGTCTGCGCTGTCGCCGTCCTGCAGGATGATGTGGGTGCGCTCCGGGTGGCTGCGCAAGTGCCAGCGCAGCACGTCCGGCAAGGTGGCGGCACTGTCGGGCGCCTGTGCCGCCGGGGCAGGGCGGGCCTGGCGCAGGTGCGTGCCGCTCGCTCCGGGCGGCAGGTCCTGGGCGGCGAGCAAGGCGCGCAGCAGCGCGCGCGGGGTGTCGGCCTGGGCCAGCACCTGCTCCGGCAGGCTGACGCCGAAGCGGTGTTCAAGGCGGGTCAGCAGCTCGGCGCGTGTGAGGCTGTCGAAGCCCAGGTCGCCTTCGAGCGTGCTGTCCAGCGCGACCGTCACTTCGGACTCTGCCGGCGGGCGCATGGCCGAAGACATCTCCCGCACGATGCCGAGCAGGGCATCTTCGTAGTTCTGCCTCGGGGGAGAATCCGCTTTCATGCGCGTACGGCCTCTGTCCACGCGACACCGCGGCCGCCGCCGAGTGCTGGCTGGCACGGCGGCCCTTGTCGATGACGCCTGGACTGACACCCTAAAGATAGGCTGCGTGCGGAAATTGTCGAGGCAGGTGCCGAACCGGGCACAGGCGGGCAAGCCCCGACTGCACGCCGATCCGGCAGCATCGTGCACATGACAATGAAATCCGCGCCCGCGTACGGGTTGCCTCTCTATGCTGGAAGGTAGAGCGCGGACGCGCATTCCCGAGGATGGCAAAGCCATGAACGCTGACGCAGCCCTGGCAGGCCGGATCCTGGAGGTTGCCCTGATGCTGGGCGAGCGCAGCGGCTGGGATGCCCTGCACCTGCATGACGTTGCCGACGACATGGGCATCGGCCTGGACCAGATCCATCGGCATTACCGGCAGAAGGACGACCTGGCCGAGGCCTGGTTCGAGCGGGCCGACCTTGCGCTCGTGCGCGCTTCCTCGCGTGAAGGCTGGGCCGCCCTGTCCCACCGCGAGCGCCTGGAGCAGGCCATCCTCGCCTGGCTCGAGGCGCTGGCCCCGCACCGGCAGCTCACCGCCCAGATGCTGCGCTACAAGCTGCAGCCGGAGCACGTGCATCTGCAGGTGCAGGGCCTGCTGCATATCAGCCGCACCGTGCAATGGCTGCGGGAATCGGCGCGCCTGCCCGAATCCGGCTGGCGCCGCGAATTGGGCGAGGTCGTGCTGACCGGAATCTTCCTTTCCACCTTTGGCTGTTGGCTACGCGACCGTTCTCCGGATTCCGGCCACACGCAAGCGTGGCTCGAACGGCAACTGCGCTGCGCCGAGCGCCTGGCCTGGCGCCGCCCTGGCGACAAGGGAGCCCGGTCCGGATGGACACGATCACCCATGCCTTGATGGGGGCGCAGGCCGCGCTCGCCATCCCTGTCGCCGAGGTTCCCGGCCGGCGACTCAGCACGCGCGAACGCCTGCTGCTTGGCGCTGCGGCCGGTGCCTTTCCGGATATCGATTTCCTGGGTTTTTTGGTCCATCCGCTGCGTTTCCTGGCGCAGTGGCACCAGGGGCCGACCCATTCGCTGCTGCTGCTCCCCGCCTGGGGCGCGCTGCTTGCCGGCCTGTTCTGCCTGGCGGCGCACCGGCGCGAGGCCTGGAGGGAAGCGTTCGCCGTCAGTTGCCTCGGCGTGGCCAGCCACATCGCGCTGGACCTGGTCACGGTCTATGGCACCCGCATCTTCTATCCCGGCTCCGAACGGCGCTTCAGCCTTGGCACCAGCTTCCTGATCGATCCGCTGTTGAGCGGCATTGTCGTGTCCGGACTGGTCCTGGCACTGTTGCTGGCGCTGCAGTGGCGCGGTCGGGCGGCACTGGCGGGCATGGCGCTGCTGTGTGCCTATGTCGGCGTCCAGGCTGTGCTCAGGCAACGGGCGCTGGAACTGGGCAACGAATCCTTGCGCACTGCCGGTATCCAGGCGCAGCGCGTGGATGCGCTGCCCCAGCCGTTCTCTCCGTTCAACTGGAAACTGATTGCCCGCGCGGAGACGGACTACCGCGTCGCCCACGTCAACCTGGCCGGGCATCGGGCCTGGGTGCCGCAATGGCAGGTGCTGGGGCGCCTGCCGGCCATGGCGAGGGCCTACGAACCGCCCGGGCGCATGGTCTGGACCGAGCGGCCGCAGCTGCTGGAGGCGCCGGCTGAGCAGGCGCTGGCTGAGCAGGCGCTGGCATGGCAGCTCTGGGTGCGGCCGGACTTTGCCGATTTCAGGCAGTTCGCGGTCTATCCGGCCTTGTCCGCCATCACGGCGATGCGGGCATCGCCATCCGTGCCGCCGGGCGCAGCGGTCGCCTGCGTCTGGTTCACCGACCTGCGCTACGACCTGCCCGCGCTGGAAGACATCTTCCGCTATGGCTATTGCCGCGACAGTGCGCAGGCACCGTGGCGGCTGTACCGGCTTGCCTATTTCAGCCAGGACCAGCGACAGCGCCTGGACTAGGGCAGCGAGGCGCTTGGCCACGCATCGATTTGCCTGTTCCGCGATAGACCTTTAAGGTGTCGGCTTTGGCCGGCGCATACCGGGATTCCGGGGCCCGGCCGGCCCGGAGCCCGCCACATGACCACACCCCAGCCCGACGACCGCACCCGCCGCATCATGCTGTGGGTGGTGGCGGTCGGCTTCTTCATGCAGACGCTGGACTCGACCATCGTCAACACCGCGCTGCCGTCGATGGCGCACAGCCTGGGCGAGAGTCCGCTGCGGATGCAGTCGGTGGTGATTGCCTACTCGCTGACCATGGCGGTGATCATCCCGGCATCGGGCTGGCTGGCTGACCGCTTCGGCACCCGCACCATCTTCCAGACCGCCATCGGGCTGTTCGTGGTGGGTTCGCTGTTGTGCGCCTACGCGCCTACGCTGAACTTCCTGATCGGCGCGCGCGTGGTGCAGGGCGTGGGGGGGGCCATGCTGCTGCCGGTGGGGCGGCTCTCGGTGCTGCGCACCTTCCCGCGCGAGCAGTACCTGCAGGCGCTCAGCTTCGTCGCCATCCCCGGCATGATCGGCCCGCTGATCGGGCCGACGCTGGGCGGCTGGCTGACGCAGGTGCTGTCGTGGCACTGGATCTTCCTGATCAACGTGCCGGTCGGGCTGCTGGGCGCACTGGCCACGGTGCGCTATATGCCCAACGCGCGGCTGACCGGCATCGGGCCCTTTGACATCGCCGGCTACCTGCTGCTGGCCATCGCCATGCTGTCGCTGTCGTTCTCGCTCGACGGGCTGGCCGGGCTGGGCTTCCAGCATGCCACCGTGCTGATGCTGCTGATCGCCAGCATGGCCGCGCTGACCGCCTACGGGCTGCACGCCAACCGGCGCAAGCAGCCGCTGTTCCCGCTGCGGCTGTTCCGCATCCACAGCTTCAGCGTGGGGCTGCTGGGCAACCTGTTCGCACGGATCGGCAATGGCTCGATGCCGTTCCTGATCCCGCTGACGCTGCAGATCAGCCTGGGCTATTCGCCGTTCGATGCGGGCCTGATGATGTTGCCCGTCACCGCCGCCGGCATGGCCTCCAAGCGCCTGGCCACGCGCCTGATCCAGCGCCACGGCTACCGCCGCGTGCTGGTGGCCAATACCTTCGTGGTGGGGCTGGTGATGGCAGCCTTTGCGCTGATCACGCCGCAGTTGCCGCTGTGGCTGCTGATCCCGCTGCTGGCGCTGTTCGGCATGGTCAATTCGATCCAGTTCACGGCCATGAACACGGTCACGCTGAAGGACCTGAGCGGGGCCGGCGCCAGCAGCGGCAACAGCATGTTGTCGATGGTGCAGATGCTGTCGATGAGCCTGGCGGTGACCGCGGCGGGCGCCTTGCTGGCGACCTTCCAGCACCGCTTCGGCGGCGATTCCACGGCGGTGCTGCCGGCGTTTCATGCCACCTTTGTCTGCATGGGGCTGATCACGTGCGCGTCGGCCTGGATCTTCATGCAGCTGGGGGTGCGCGAAGCCGCGCCGGCGATACCGGTGCAGCATGGCGAGAAGGAGGTGTGAACGCCTGCGCCCGGGCGCCTGCGTGACACATGGGGCGCTTTGCGGGGGCGGCCGCGAACTTACCCGCACTTCGCGGCTCCTATCCACATGAGCCGGCAGCGCCCGGTGCAAGGAGGCGCCCATGCAGCCGACAGGCAAGCCCGAGACCGAACCCGCCATTCCGCAGTCGTCCGGCGCCACTGCCGGCGGCAGCACGGTGCCGCGCACGGCCCCGGCCACCCCTGACGGCGCCGGCGCGGTGCCGGGGCCATCGGCGGCGCCCGGCAAGGTCCATGCGGCGGCGCAGCCGGCGCTGGTCACGGACCGGGACTGCCCGCCGCCGCACACGCTGCCCGGCTGCGCTTGCGCCGACATGCTGTCGCCCGCGGCGCGCTACTGCGAGCTGTTCGTCGACGTCCAGCACAGCGGCCTGTTTGCCGACAGCAAGACCTTCCCTGACTGCATTCCCAACTGCGACCCGGACCTGATCGTGGCACGCTACCGCGAAACGCGCGACACGCCGGGTTTCTGTCTGGCGGATTTCGTGCAGGCGCATTTCACCCGCGCCACCGTGCCGGAGAGCCACTACGTGTCAGACCCGGCCAGCACCCTGCGCGAGCATATCGACGGCCTGTGGCCGGTGCTGACGCGCGAGCCCGTGGCCCATCCGCCGTTGTCGTCGCTGTTGCCGCTGCCGCACCGCTACGTGGTGCCGGGCGGGCGCTTCGGCGAGCTGTATTACTGGGACTCCTACTTCACCATGGAGGGGCTGGCCGGCAGCGGGCGCGGCGACCTGATGGTGGAAATGGCGCGGAACTTCGCCTACCTGATCGACACCTATGGCCTGGTGCCGAACGGCACGCGCAACTACTACCTGAGCCGCTCGCAGCCGCCGGTGTTTGCGCTGATGGTGGACCTGCTCGAGCGCGAGCAGTTGGCCAGCGCCATCGACTTCCTGCCGCAGCTGCGCCGGGAATACGCCTTCTGGATGGACGGTGCCGACTGCGTGCAGCCGGGCCACGCGCACCGACGGGTGGTGTGCCTGCCCGACGGCGCGGTGCTGAACCGCTACTGGGACGACCGCCCGTGGCCGCGCGAAGAAGCCTTCCTGGAAGACATGGAGACCGCAATGCGCAGCGGCCGGCCGCATCACCTGGTGTTCCGCGACCTGCGCGCCGCGGCGGAATCGGGCTGGGACTTCAGCTCGCGCTGGCTCGATTCGCCATCCACGCCCACCGGCCAGCCCGCGGACCTTGCCACCATCCGGACCACGGCGATGCTGCCGGTCGACCTCAACGCATTGCTCTGGCACCTGGAAACGCGCCTCGCCGTGCTGTGCGAGCAGGCGGGCGATGCCGCGGCGGAGGCTTACCGCGTGGCGGCGCAGCGGCGCGAGGCAGCCATCCTGCAATACATGTGGAACGACACCGCGGGCGCCTTTGTCGACTACGACTGGTGCCGCGGCGCGCCGCGGCTGTGCCTGACCGCGGCAATGGTGATGCCGCTCTATCTCGGTCTTGCGCTGCCGTCGCAGGCGCAAGCCGTGGCGCAGGCGGTGAAGGACCGGCTGCTGGTTGACGGCGGGCTGGCCACCACGGAATGTGCTTCGGGCCAGCAATGGGACCATCCCAATGGCTGGGCGCCACTGCAATGGCTGGCCGTGCGCGGGCTGGCACGCTATGGCCATGACGACCTGGCGCGTGAGATTGCGCAGCGCTGGCTGGCGACCGTGGCCAGTCTCTACACCCATGAATGCAAGCTGGTGGAGAAATACCGCATCCGGCATATCGAAGGGCCGGCCCGGGGAGGGGGCGGGGGCGAGTATCCGTTGCAGGATGGCTTTGGCTGGACCAACGCGATTGCCGGCGCGTTGATGGCTCTATACGGAGAGGTGCCGGCAAGATGCCGGGCGGATGATTTGGCGAGCTGAGGTGGGCACACTGCGCTTGCATCGCGTTGGGGGGATTTGGGGATTTGCTCAATGCGGTCGGGGTGTCGCTCTTGACTGGGCTGTTTCGCCG